>DAOVEW010000222.1 GCA_030668755.1 Bacillota bacterium
CTGTATAGCCAGCAGCCGTTCAGCAACCCCAACCGTTTAGGATGCGTCAATATGTTCTTTCCACAGATATGATAGCAGGTAATATGTATTGAAACAAGCAAGTAGGCGCGCATAAGCTCTGCCCAAGAAGAGCAATCGGGCTCGAAAATGTCTCGCAGAGAGGCCAGAGAGACATTGAAGTATGTGGTATGTTTTCTGTGAGGCACGTCTGTGTGTTCCGCAAGGCGGAACGAGAGAAGGACCGATTGCGATGCCGGAAGTCAATGTTGGAAGGAGAATCCGGGAGGCGCGAGAGGCGCTGGACCTGAGCCAGCACGAACTGGCGGAGCGCGTCGGCTGCAGTCAGCGCGCGGTGTCCTACGTGGAGAGACAGGCCTGGGTGAAGCAGTCCACACTGGAGAAGTACGGTCGGGCCCTCGGCACTCCGTTGGCCTACTTCCTTCGGCCGTACAACGAGGACACGGTGGAGGCGGGGTTGAGCAGGGAGGAGGCCATCCAGCAGGCCTTTGCGGTAGTCTGCCGAGATGCGGACTTCGGCTTCGGCCAGCGGCCTGCCGAGCAGCTATCCCTGGAGACGAAGAAAGACATCGTCCGCCTATACGAGCGTTACAAGGGCGTGAGCCTTTTGCCGCGGGAGGCCGAGTGAGCTGCGGCGCGGCACAACCCAGGCAGGCAGGTGGCGACGGTGTGGAGTGTGGGGGATATTCTGCGTGGGTCTGCGCACTCAGGGTCTCTGTGTGGTCGCGATGTGGACGCGCGACAGATTCTTCTTCTTGCGCTGGCGTCTCCAGCTAAAGCGGCCGATTCGCAATAGCAAAGGCCTGTCCGACATGCTACAGAGCAGTTGCGAGGAGGCTCATAGGGCGGCCGGCTCGATAATGCAAAGGCCCTGGACCCCGTCGGGTACGCTTGACTGCGCGTCTGCGATATGGTACAGTAGCGACGCATCGTTAAGGTGTAGGAGCCGAGCGGGGAGGTGAGCAAGCCGCCGGCTCGCTTTCTCTTGGCCCCTCCGGGGCCAGAAGGGAGTTGCTCAGGTGCCGCGGCAGGGCCGGATGCACGATCGAGGTTTCTGGTGGGCATGCTCGGAATGCCGCAACCGGAACTACACGAGCTACAAGAATCGGCGGAACGATCCAGACCGTCTCCGGCTGCGAAAGTACTGCCCTACCTGCCGGAAGCACACCGAGCACAGAGAGACTGGGCTTACTGCGCGTGCCGGTAGATAGCGCGAACGCTGGGCCGCAGGCCCGTAGCTCTAACTGGCTAGAGCGCCGGTCTCCAAAACCGGAGGATGTGGGTTCGAATCCCGCCGGGCCTGCTCTCCCGGTGCGGGAAGCCCAGATGAGGATTCGAGGCAGGTGAGAACGGCTGCACAGGAGCAGCGTGCCCGGGCGAGCGGAATGGGCCGTTGGGGACGCCTCAAGGTTTTCTTCCGCGACTCGTGGCTGGAGCTGCAAAAGGTGATATGGCCGACGGAGGAGGAGGTCGTCAAGATGACGGGCCTCGTCTTGGCGGTCGTCACCGTCATCGGCGGGTTCATCTACCTGTGGGATAGAGTGCTGGTCGTGTTCACGCGGCCGCTGTTCCAGTAACGGGGATGAGGGCCGGGAGTATATGGGAAAGCAGTGGTACGTAGTCCACACCTTCACCGGCCACGAAGACAAGGTGAAGGTTAGCATAGAGCGGCGCGCGGCTTCGCTGGGGCTGAGCGAGCAAGTCGGTCGCATCCTGGTGCCCACGGAGGAGGAGCTGCGCGGAACTCGGCGCGGCCGGCGGCAGGTGAGCAAGCACAAGATCTTCCCCGGGTACGTGATCGTCGAGATGGAGATCGGCGACCAGACCCGGCACCTCGTTCGGGACACAACGGGAGTGACGGGATTCGTCGGGCCGGATCGGCAGCCGGTCGCCCTTCAGCCCGAGGAGGTAGAGCGGCTGCTTGCCACGGTGAGTGAGGACGCGCCGCCGCTCCGGGCCGCCTGGGACGTGGGGGAGACCGTCCGGATCACGTCGGAGCCGTTCGACAACATCCATGGGCAGGTCACAGACGTGGACTTGAAGCACGAGAAGCTAAGAGTGCTCGTTTCGATATTCGGCCGCGAGACGCCGGTGGAAGTAGATTTCGCCGACGTCGAGAAGCTCGACTGAGGGAGAGAACTGGCAGCGATGGCGAAGAAGGTTCGCACAGTCGTGAGGCTGCAGATCGAGGCCGGCAAGGCTACGACGGGACCGCCGGTGGGGCCGTCGCTGGCGCCTCATGGGATCAATCTCATGGAACTCATCAAGGCCTACAACGCGGCCACGGCCTCTCAGGTGGGCTCGATCATACCGGTCGAGGTGACCATCTACGAGGATCGGTCGTTCACTTTCGAGCTGAAGACGCCGCCGGCTTCACAGCTTCTGCGCAAGGCGGCTGGGGTGGACAAGGGCTCGGGAGAGGCGGGTCGTTCGGCCGTCGGCCAGGTGACACGTGAACAGGTGCGGGAGATCGCGGAGACGAAGATGCGCGATCTCAACGCGAACGACATAGAGGCGGCCATGAAGATCATCGAGGGAACGGCCCGCAGCATGGGCATCGAAGTGGCTGAAGGCTGAGGCGATGGCGCGACACGGGAAACGATATCAATCTGCGGCGGCAACCCTAGAGCGCGGGGATCTCCTCGGGCCGGAGGAGGCACTGCAGCGAGTGAAGGAGATGGCGTCGGCGAAGTTCGACGAAACGGTAGAGCTGGCTATGCGCCTGGGGGTGGATCGGCGCTCCGGCGAACAGATGGTGCGCGGGACGGTAAGCCTGCCCCACGGCTCCGGCAAGTCACCTCGGGTGGTTGCGTTCGCGCGGGGCGAAGATGTGCAGCGGGCGGAAGAAGCCGGTGCGGATGTCGTCGGGGCCGAAGATCTGGTCACGAAGATCGAGGGCGGGTGGAAGGATTTCGACGTCCTGGTGGCCACGCGGGAGATGATGCGTGTCGTCGGTCGGCTGGGCAAGCGGCTGGGGCCCCGCATGCCGAACCCAAAGGCTGGCACGGTGGGAGACGACATCGCCAAGATCGTGCGTGATCTAAAGGGAGGGCGCATTCAGTTCCGTCTGGACCGCGGCGGCAACATCCAGGTGCCTATCGGCAAGGCGTCCTATGCCGTCGATCAGCTGAAAGAGAACTTCGGCACCGTGTTGCAGGCGGTGCTGCGGGCGAGGCCCGCTGCTGCGAAGGGGCAGTACCTGCGGAAGATAGCTGTGAGTTCGACCATGGGTCCGTCGGCTCTGGTGGACCCCGCGGCGGCGCAGGCTCTGGCCGAGAGCATGCTGTAGGGCAAGGCTGTTCACAACGTAGACTGCTGAAGACAGCAGGTGCGCAAGCCCAAGGTCCGCCTTCGGCGGACGCCTGCCGAGGCAGGGAAAGAAGCTGAACGCCAGCGTGTGCTGGATCGCTTCCCCCGCCCCGGCGGGGGAATTCTGTTTCGATGAGGAGGTGACGCGTGCGGAGGGCTGAGAAAGAGCAGGTTGTCGCGAAATGGCACCAGGCCATTGATGAGGCGGCACACATGATTCTGTCGGGCTACCGCGGGCTCACTGTGAAGGAGATCACGGAGCTGCGCCTGCGCATTCGAGAGGCCGGAGGGTGCATGCGCGTGATCAAGAAGACTCTCTTCCAGCGCGCCTTGGAGGGCCAGGATGAATCGGCGTTGGGCGAGCACATGGAGGGGCCGATCGCCGTCACGTTCGTGTCGGGGGATCCGATGACGGTGCTGAAGGCAATGCATGAGTTCGCCCGCGACCATGACCAACTGGACTTCAGGGCGAGCTGGATCGAGGACGAACTCCTGCAGGCAAGCCAGGTCGAAGAGCTGGCGATACTGCCCCCGCGCGACGAGCTTCTCGGAAGGCTCGCCGCGGCCGTGTCTGCGCCGCTGGCGCAGCTTGCGGCGGTGCTTCAGGCGGTGCCGCGCGATTTTGTGTTGACGCTTCAGGCCGTGG
>DAOVEW010000319.1 GCA_030668755.1 Bacillota bacterium
AGCCCAGCGGCCGCCTCTTCGCCGCGACAAATGGCGACGGCCACTTGCGAGAGATCTACGACCTGGTGGCGGAATTCGACGCGAACGTCGCCCGTCGGTACCAGCTACTCGGCCACGAACGATTCAGCCTCGAGAACGGCCAGGCACGCCTATCGAACTGGTTCTCCGAGATCATCCTGCATCGCTACGACGATGCCCTCGTCATCCCGGAAGCGGAGCCCGTCGCCGCCTACGTCACCTCCGCCCTCGCGGGTCCGAAGCTCCTCCTGGCCGCGGACACACTCGCCCAGTTCCGGACCTTTGTCGCCGACCGCATCGCCAGGGACGGCTCCATCCGTGTCACAAAAGAGACGGGGATGTTCGAGGCCCGCCGCCTCTGAGCCCCTCCTCGCAGACCGGCAGCACGCGCTCCTTTATCAGAGTGTCGCGCGCCCACGCTTCGGACACTCCTCCTTCGACTTGCTCCTCGACACCGTCGGGAAGCTCCCACAGAAAGTCCAGCCCGCTTCTGCGCTCCACCTCGTCGATAGCCACGAGGTGCTCGATAACACTGGCGGTGCCGGGGGTCTCCTGATCGAATATGAAGGCCGCACTGGCAAGCGTTCCCGCCCTCTCCGCCGTCTCTACAACTACGATCTTCCAGTACCCCGACGGCACTCTGTGCGGCTCGTCCGCGCGGGGCAGCGAGCGCATCTCCCGCTCGAAGAGCGGCCCCGTTATGACGTATACGGTCTCGCCGCTTTCGGCCAGCTCCCGCACTTTCTCTTCCAGGCGCAGCCACGGCCCCTGATTCAGGTCGGAGCGCTGCGGTGTGATGTTGGAGAGGTAGTTCGTCTCCCCCCAGCGCGTCGTTCCCTTGAACGAGCCCAACGGGGCCTGGTGGCCGCGGTCAGTGCCCAGCACCCGATGAGCATCCCGGTAGTCGTCGGGTTCGAGCGTCTCGTCCTCGCCCAACCAGGGGTCGGCGCGCCAGCGGCGGTTGGTCTCCGCGTCGCCGACCACCGTTTCTCGATCCAGCCGGTAGGCGACCCAGTCCGCGAGCTTCGTGTCGTCGTTCGAGGACAGCGCGTACACATCCCTGATGATGAAATCGTTTGTGGTAGGAGTGCCCGCGGGGCAGCCGTAGATGAAATGCTTGCAGTGGACTTCCGGAGGAGGCGCGGGCAGTGGAGGCGCGGGCCGCCGGCCGCATCCAGGGACGAGCGCCCAGATGAGCGCGAGCACAGCAAGCGGGAGCCAGGATCTTCGCCGCACAGTCGGCCTCCAGCTTCAGAGTACCATTGCCGCAGCCTCTCGTTCGCAGACACGCGGCGAGGTTCCTCTCACGCGCCGCCTGGATAGCGCGGGAACCCGCTTGGCGCGCCGCAACCGCCTCGCCGGTGCTTCCAGGGCAAGCATCCCCACCATCGCGCGTTCCACGCTCCGCGCCGACCGGAAGCCGGGCAGGAAAACCCCTTGCTGCATACGAACAGGCTACCAAAGCGCTCGTCCCTGCCTGGGCGGCAACCCCGCGCCGGCACGAGAGGGAGCCCGAGATATGGACATGGAAACTCCGCACGAGAGCGAGGTCTCTGCATCCGAGGTCGGGTACATCCAGCAGGTCTGGGTGGAGTCCGGGATGAGCCGAGACGGGCTCTACGAGGAAACGACTGCGCCCGTCATCGACGCGCACCCGATCAACCAGAACCCGTTTCCCGAAAGCGTCATCGGCCCCTACTGCCCTCCCGACCGCCGCAAGGCGGCCACCGGCGATCAGAACATGCTGGAGGCGTTGGCCGAACGCCGTCTCTTCCCCGGCTTTCTCGAGGCGGGCCCGCGCGAGATGCTGCGTCTCGATCCATGCACGGTGCGCGCCGCAATCGTCGCCGTAGGCGGCACCGCGCCCGGCACGAACGCCGTCATCCACGCAATCGTCCGCCGCCACCACCGCTACGTCGAGGCGGCCGAGGCCGCCTGGGAGAGAGCTGGCAAGACCGGCCTCCGCCCCAGGTGCACCGGCAACTTCCTCGGCATTCTCAACGGCTTCGAGGGCCTAATGGCTCCGCGGCCGTGGCCGGCCGCCGCCGTGCCCGGCCCCATCGAACTTCGGCCCGACCAGACCGTCCTCTGGCGGGACATGGCCGGCTGCCAGCTCGGCCTCTCGCGATACGACTTCTCCGGCCCCGGCCTCGTCGAAAAGGCGGCCGACAACCTCATCGCCGAGCGCATCGACATCGTGTACGTCATCGGAGGAGACGGCGGGATCCAGGCGGCACTTCGCCTATGGCGCACACTTCGCGAAGATCCGAGGGGAAGGAACATCGTCGTCGCGGCCATCCCAAAGACGATGGACAACGACATCGCCTGGGTCTGGCGCTCCCTAGGCTACCGCACAGCGCTCGCAGAGGCGGCGCGCATCCTGAACGTGCTCCGCACCGACGCGGAGGCGAACCGCCGCGTGGTCCTCGTCGAGCTCTTCGGCGCGGACGCCGGGTTCGTCACCGCTGGAGCGGCCCTCGCCAGCGGCAAGGCCGACTGTGTGCTCATACCGGAGGAGGCGTTCGATCCATGGAAGACGGTTGCGTACATAGCCGAGCGGACCCGACGCGAGCGATGCGCGCTGGTGGTGCTCGCCGAGGGCGCGCTGCTCAGCCTTGCCAAGGAGCTAGTGAGCCAGCAGCGCCTGGAGCCCCCGAAGACGCCGGGGACAGCGCTGCGAGACCCGTGGTATGAGAGGCGGGACCTGCGCGACCTCGCGCTGAAGTGGCTGCGGGATCAGCTTCGGGCGGAGTTCGTCAAGCCGGAGGTGTTCACCGGGCACGTCGTCATCAGCCAGCCGGGCTACCTGATCCGGGCGGTGGCGCCGTTGGCGGAAGACACGATCTACGCGGAACGGCTGGGCGATCTCGCGGTGGACAACACGCTTGCCGGATACACGGGGTTCATGGCCACTCACTGGCACAACAACTACGTGCTGGTGCCTCTGCCTCTGGTGGTCAAGGTGGAGAGGCGGGTGCCCCGCGGAGGGATCTTCTGGCGAGAGGTCCTGGCACGGGCCGCCCAGCCGCCCCTCGGCTGAGGCGCGACTCTA
>DAOVEW010000205.1 GCA_030668755.1 Bacillota bacterium
CGCCTTGGCCGGGTCCACATCGCATCCTGCCACCAGCTCCGTCTCGTGGGCCTCGGCGTATCTCGCCGCGTGGGAATACGGGAGCATGGTGGACGACCAGCGGTCAATCTCATCGTCAATGGTGCTGCCGATGCGGCCACACCCAACAACAGCGGCGCGGAACTGCTTCATTGTAACCCTCCGTCCGAACGCCATCTGGAAGACAGCACGCCCGCGGACCGCTCGGCCGCGCCTTACTCGGATTCCCAGGCGAACAGCCGCGTCTCGCCCGCCTCGAGCGAGAATGTGTGGCGCCTTGCTGCCGGCTCCAGCACCGCCGCGCTGGTGAGATCTCGAAGACGAACAGCCTCCGGAAACGCCAGGGTCTTCTCTCCCGGTGCGGTCGCATGGATCGAAATGAAGCCCGGACAGGCGCTGATGACGTCGTTGGTATCACAATAGATATGCGCCCCGGCGTAGCGGGCAAGCTCTCGGAGGACCTCGGCGCTCACCTGTAGCCCGCCACAGAAGACTGAGCTCCAGTTGGGCAAGCGCCTCATCGCCATCGCGATATGCTTGGTGCCTTCGTAGTTCCCCAGCGCAATGACATCCGGCTGCCCGGCCTGTACTGCGAACAGCGGCGTCGGCTGGGAGTCGACGCCGAAGGCATGGCCTCCGGGCAAGCCGTCCAGCGGCTGGGGTGGGGAGTCGAGGAGCCTCACGCGGGAGCTTGTCGGCTCGGCAAGCTGTGCGACCTCGAAGCCGATCAGCTCGGCGATGTTCTCTGCTGAAGCATCTTCGTCTATGAAGCCGGGCGCGTAGAGCCAGAGGGCCGCCTCGTTCTCGTGGGCGATCCTATCCCGAAGCTGGCGCCGCTGCTGCGTGGTAACCCGATAGGCGTTGAGGAACACGTACAGGCGCACGGTATCAGGGACCTTGCCCTCGCACAGATCGTCCATCAGGTAGAGCCCCACCGGACAGCCCATGGTATTGAACATGCGGCGCATGAGCGTGACCGAGGGTCGCGTGATCTCGTTGGAGTTGCGCAGATAGAAGAAGCTGTCCTCATCGGTGATCATCGCAACCTGTGGGCGGAATGGGCCGACCTTGGGCGCCTTGCGCCAGATGTCGCGCGTGTGCGCGAAGTTGTCGAAGATCTCCGGGTCGGCCATCCACCCGGTGCCGAAGTCCATCCACCATGTCGCGCATCGGCGCTCGAACTGGTGCCCGAAGTTCCGACGGTAGACACCGAGCGTCTCGAACATGGAGGACGTTCGCCCGAAGCCAGCGGACTCTGGGGCCAGATGGGTGCGGTGGTCATCCTCGTTGAGCCAGAGCTTGCCATGCGCCTGGATCGAATCGACTGGCGCCATGAAGGGTCCGACGCCGCCCGACCCCCTGTCGAAGTATGAGATCGGCGAGCAGAAGACATCCACATCAGGGCAGCTCAGCATGCGCCTCAGGCGGAGATGGCCACTGACGGCCCCGCCGTACGCGAAGCCCGCCACGTCGTAGAGGTAGCCGTAGAAGAACACGCCGAGCTTCTTGCCGCCGGTCTCTTCCTTGACGATCCGCGCACACTCCTCCTGGTACTCCGCCAGGCAGACCTGCATGTACTCGGCGAAGTCAATCTCGAAGCGCTGGAGCTTCGGATCGCGAAAAGCCCCTAGCTTGCCCGCAATCCGCTCCTCCAGGGTCGGGACCTGAATGGCATCGAAGGTGAGGCCCGGCTTCCCCCAGGCCTCTCGCAGGGCCTCGACCGTTTGGTACTTTGCCCGTGCCCACTCCGCGAAGGCCTCGCGGAAGGGCTCCTCAAAGCAGGGCATTATCAGCTCCCACGTGTGATCGTAGAACCACTCGTTGGCGTTCTGCGCGCCGACGTGATAGCCGAGCATGTGGTCACCGAACTCGTGCTCGAGGTGCCGCAGCAGCAGCCTGAGAGCCGCCGAGGCGTCGCGGCGCCAGGGCTTCGAGGCGGGTGAGGCCATCCGGCGCTCGCCGTCATCATAGACCATCTTGTGTCCCGGGTGCTCCTGCTTCCACCACTCGGGAGCGTCCATGTTGATTCGCGGAATGATGAGCGCCTCCGGGTCAATGGACAGGATGTGCTGAACCTGGGCGTCGGCTGCCGCGTAGTCGGGCGCCTCGTCATTCCGCGGCCAGGGCATGTGGATGGGTACCGTGCCGATGTGTAGGCCCCGCTCCGCGCCCAGAGCGAGGATCTTGTCCGACGGGGCGGTGTCTCCACCGTACACCGTCCAGGGCGGCCCTTGGTGGACTGCCTGGATCTCGATCTTGCGCTCCTGCGCGGACCGGAGCCACACCGAGAACGTGTACGTCTTATCGCGCTCGATTGCCACGCACCGGTAAACGTGGATCTGGTAGATGATGCTACCCGGACTGGTGATGTGCACACGCAAGCAGCTCCGGCCGCCGTGGGGATCAGTCTCGTGAAGGGAGTAGTCCGCCGCCGCTCCAGTGGAGTCATTGAGGAAGTACGTCCAGGACTCCGGAAGGCCCTCACCCTCGAAGTCGCCGCGCTCGAGGAAGCTCTCCGAAAGCGGCTCATCGAGCGTTCCCTCAAGGAAGCGGGCATCATCAACGAACCAGTCTCCGACAGGCGCGACGTTGCGAATGTGAAGGCCCACACTGTCATCATCGCGGCGCGCGCGGAAGCTGAAGCTGAACTGCTGCCACTCTGGGGTCACATCGCACACTAGCGGCCTCGCGCCGCCCCCGGCTGTGTGGAAGAGGACGAAAGGCGGCATGGCCTCGTCGTTGACCAGCAAGGTCGGCACCCTATCGCGGATCTCTACTCGAGCCTCGAGGGCATGAGCCGACACCGACAGGATGAGAAGGATTACGATCAGCAGGGGGGCGACCACCGCGCCCATTACTCGGCCTCCTCCGGCAAATGCCTGGCCTGGAGTTTGTCAGCGCACCCGTGTTCATGCGGGCCATTCGGCGTGACCGCTCCTGTCCCCCGTAGCCTTGGCGAAGGGGGATGCACTCCGGTCGCAGGGCAAGCCCTGCGCTGGGGAAAGGGCACCCCCGTGCGTATCCGCAATCCGAGACAAGTATGGTGTCCCCGGACTTGTGGGATTCCTTCCCGGGCTGACCGAGAGATCAGAGATGGGCCGTGCGGCGGGGTACTTGGCCCCTCGGCGCGTCGATTCCTCCCACTACCAGTGCCCGGCTACGTGCGGGGCGCTGGGCTTGACGAGGAATCGAGGTGGTGGTCGGGGAAGGTCCCGCCCGGCGAGTAGCGGGTGTGGGTTGGCTGGCGCTTGTGCTCGCGCCTATATTGAGGCAGTCCCTGGAGGCCAGGCGATGGTGAGAAGCGGACCTCTCGTGCTCGCAGCGGCGGTACTGGCTGCGATGGTGAGTGCCACGGCGGTTCTGTGCGATGCGACCCCGGTATCTCCGAGCGACGCCCGGGCCTGGGTGCGGTGGACCATCCCGCTGCCCAAGCGGATCGAGATCAGGGGGCAGATGACGGTCAGGCCCGAGCAGGTGGTTATCCCCACCGTCGCGGATGGCCAGGCCGTCTACCGCGTCCCGGAGGTGCAGATCTACTCGGTGCTCGTCATCCCGACACGCTGAACCGCCCGGAGTACAGGCGAAGGCCGCGAGGGTTCCTACAGCGACGTTTCAGCCAGTCCATCGGGGGCGTCCCCGGGAGGCCATCAGCAGGAGAAGGGACCGCAGATCTGAAACTCTCCAACTGAGGGAGTGATACACCGATGTCGCACAGGCCTGTTCGGCGGAGTGTCCGGGGTTTCGCCGTTGTGGGGACGCTCGTGCTCGGTCTCGCCCTCTCCCTGCGTGTCGCTTGCGCCGCAGGGGACGCGGAGCAGAACGCAAACTTGATCCACAACCCCTCATTCGAGGAGCCCGATCCGGCCGTGGGCGATATGCCGGCGCACTGGCGGTGCGGCAAGATCTACGGCGCCGGGCCCACCCACTTCGAATGGTCAGCCGACGCGCACACTGGCGAACGCTCCCTTCGTATGACCTCCCTTCACGTCACCCAACTGGTGTATCAGGACCTCAAGCTCCCGGCGGGCTCGCACTACACATTTCGCATCCGCGCCAGGGGCAGCGGCAAGTTGAGGCTCTTTGTTC
>DAOVEW010000401.1 GCA_030668755.1 Bacillota bacterium
GCGAGTGCGTGCCGTCAATGTCGTGAAACGCGTGGGAGATAGACCGCCGGCCGACGCGGCGCACGATCTCCAGGTCTCCCACACGGTCGGGCAGGTTGGTGTCGTCGAGCAGAATCATAGCTGGACCGGTCTCCGTGGTCACTCAGGGAAGAAGTGGGTCTCGATCTCGCAGCACAGGTGGTGGTAGATTGCCTGATGGGTCTTCTGGATCTCCGCCGTCCCCCGGCCTACCCAGCGCCTGGACGAGCCGGGCGAACACCATCCGCGGCTCGACGTCCTTGGCGAGGCCCGCCGCGAAGGAGGTGTGTGTGGTGAGTGCGAAGGCGGGCAGCGCGCGCTGGACGCGCGCGGCGAGTCGCTTGCCCTCGAGCTAGCGGAGAAACCCCGTGTCCCAGCCATGTGTCTCGGCTGCGCTGCTGGCAGAATCAGCATCACCGTTGATTGCTCGGCGTCAGTCCAGTTGTGTCTGGTAGGACGCGACGTGGCACCTACATCGATTCCGCCGCCACCGTAGAGACTTCTGGGTCCAGCTCTCAATGCATCTCCGCCTCGCACGTGCCGATGCCAAAGCGGTAGAAGTTGAAGCGGACGTTGGGATGGAGCGCCAGCAGTGACATCGGTACGGCGGTATCCGCGATCTTCTTGGAGATCATCAAGGTGGTCAGGCGCATCCCGAACGGATTGTCGTGTGAGCCCGCGTGCCAGATCGAGACCCGCTCCGCCTTCCACGTCTCCTGCGGCCCGACAGTGAGGGCCTGCGTCGGAACCTCCGACAGCTTGCCGCCGCCAGAAGTGCGGGCGTTCTGAATGACGGTCATCGGGTGCAGGTCCACCACCCGGGCACCCAACTTCAGGTACTCCTCAGGTGGTGGAGGGGCGGCGGTGTACGGCTCTTCGCGGCGGGGCGGATCGTTGAACGCCCAGTGCTTCACCTCGCCCTGGCCGCCCTGCATTGTGAGGCACCTGACATCATCGAATGCCTTGCTGTAGTCCTTGAGGCTCCCAGTTTTAGGGAAGTGCAGGTTCTCCTCGGTCATGCGGAGTTCGGGGGAGATGCGGTCGAAGCAGAGCCGGCGGTCTGCCCGCTCGAAGGAGAGCGGATGGTCGGTGGAGACCTCCTTACCGTCCATGTACCATTCGTCCATACCCCAGAAGTGCGCGTGGCGCAGGTCGAGCTGGAGTTCGTTGACGAGTTGGGCGACGAGGGGGAGTTGCTCGGTGGGCCCGATGGGGCCGCAGATGCCGGCGGGTTGATCTTCGGTGGCCTGCCGCCAGGCTTCGATATACTCGAGCGCCTCGGCCAGGTAGAAGCTCTCGAGCGTGTCGTAGAAGCGTACCTCGAAGCCGGGACGGGAGAAACAGAGCATATCCTCGGGAGTTAGACGAGCGGCGTCTTCGATAATCTCTTTGTCGAGGGTGGTGTAGTCCCACCAATCGGGGGCAACGACGCTGAGGGGTAGGCTCATGGGAAGTCTCCTCCTCTATTCCTTTGCCACGGGATGGTCGAGCGAGCGGCGGTAGTCTTCGTTGATGAGGACGCGACCGCCGAGGGTGCTGGCAAGGGGATCGGCCTCGAGATCCGACAAGCCGAGGTGGCTGTGGCGGCGCCAGCCCTCCGCGTAGCCGAAGCGGCCGGACATGCGGCCGACTTCGGCGGACATCTCCCCCATGATCGCCAGGTACGCATCGAGACCCTGGCTCTCGTCGAGCCATTTCTTCTGGCTGCGATGCTTGGCGAGGGCCTCGCGCTTGGTGGCAAGGACATCGGAGATGTCCACATAGTACTCCGGAACGATGCGGCGGCGTAGGCCGTCCCGCAGGCCGTAGGGCAGCGCGTGGTAGAGCGTCACGTTCCCGGAGACGGGATCGCGCGACGGGTCAGTGGGGAAGTTGCGCATCTCCCGGCAGAAGGCGGCGGTCACCGCCAGCCGCGCCGCGTTGGCATGGTCCTCCATGTAATCCTGCGGAGATGGAACGAGCATGATGCTGGGCTGCACCTCGCGCACGAGCGCGGCCACCTTCGCCAGCAGCTCTTTCTCGTAGAAGATGTCGATGTCGTCCACGAAGGGCGGATGGTGGATTGCGCCCAGCACCTCCGCCGCCGCACGCGCCTCCTCTCCGCGAATGCAGATGATCTCTTCCTTCGTGTGGGTCGCGGTCCCGCAGGACCCGTTGGCGATGTTCATGTAATGCAGTTCGTGGCCCGCCCGTCCCAGCAGCAGCAGTGTGCCGCCCATCATGAACTCGATGTCGTCGGGATGGGCGGCGATGGCGAAGGCGACGTGTCGGCTTGTCGTCACGATTCGTTGTCCTGACGCGGGCATCGATCCCGTGTGCCGCGGTTACTTCTCCCTGAAACCGCTGTAGCCTTTCTCTGAGGGGATCCATCATGTATCGTGGGTTTCCATTTCGCCGGCGGATGAACCCGCGTGGAAACCTCCGGGACCTCAATCTGTCTGATCTTCCGAGCCGCCCTGCTCGGCGCGATGCCCTCGGTGATTCATCGCGGCGAGGCCGGCCGATTCCACCGCGAACCGATCCGTCTCCTCCGCACGGAGAGACCC
>DAOVEW010000306.1 GCA_030668755.1 Bacillota bacterium
CCCTACGGTGCAACCTTTCTCGTGTTCTCGGACTACATGCGGCCGGCCATCAGGCTGGCGGCGCTTTCGAAGCTGCCGGTGGTGTACGTGTTCACTCACGACAGCGTCTTCGTGGGCGAAGACGGCCCGACCCACCAGCCGATCGAGCAGTTTGCCGCTCTGCGCGCCATACCGAACCTAACGGTCATCCGCCCCGCGGACGCTGCAGAGACAGCCGTCGCCTGGCTCGTCGCTCTCTCCCGGAGGGATGGGCCAACTGCCCTGATGCTCACCCGCCAGGGGGTGCCGACGCTCGATCGCGGCGACCTTGCCCCGGCCGAGATGCTCCGCAAGGGCGGGTACGTCCTGCTCGATGCCGAGGATCCGGAGATGATCTTGATTGGCTCGGGCTCGGAGGTCCACGTGGCGCTGGAGGCGGCCCGGCTGCTGAGCGCGGAAGGAAGAGGGGTGCGGGTGGTCAACCTGGCGAGCTGGGAGCTCTTCGAAGAGCAGCCGGAGGAGTACCGCCGGGAAGTTCTGCCGCCCGACATAGGGCTGCGGCTGGCGGTCGAAGCCGGCTGCCCGCAGGGCTGGGATCGCTATGTCGGCGACAAGGGGGCTATCCACGGAATCGACCGCTTCGGGATCTCTGCGCCCTGGAAGGTGATCGCCGAGAAGCTCGGGTTCACCCCCGATGCAATCGCCGACGAAGCGCGGCGGCTGCTGATCGGTCGCTGAGAGTTCTGAAGGGCCGGGAGGAAGCTAATGGTCCTGCCGGTGCTCTGGCTTCTGTTGGCGGGGCTCGCGCTGGTGCTCGCGTGGACGACCCGGGCCGGTGCGTTCGCCTGGGTCGGGTACCTCATGATCGCCATCTGGGCTATCGGCGCTGTCGCTGCGCGTCTGGGCGCCCGCGGTCTCTCGACCTCCCGCGATGTATCGGCCGACCGCATTCCGTTCGGAGGAAAGATCACCGCAGAGGTTACAGTGACGAATCGCGGTTGGCTCCCCGTGGTATGGCTCGCCGCCTCGGAGGCACTTCCCGCGGGCCTGCCAATGACTGGGTTGAGGGGGCGCATCGGGCCGCTCGGCGGCCGCGCGCAGTTCAGCTTCCGGTACGCGCTTCAGGGCGCCCGCCGCGGCTGGTACGAAATCGGGCCCACGCTGCTGCGGACGGGCGACCTCTTCGGTCTAGTGCGCGGGGAACGCGCCGCGGCCCCTGCGAGCCACCTCATCGTTTTCCCGCGGATCGTCGCAATCGAACACGCTGGGCTGCCATCGCGTCGCCCGGCGGGCGAGGTGAGAACGCGTCAGCGCGTGCTCGAGGATCCAACCCGCGTGGTGGGCGTCCGCCCATACCAGTACGGTGACGGGCTCCGCCGGGTTCATTGGCGCGCCACCGCGCACACCGGCCGTCTCCAGTCGAAGCTGTTCGAGATATCGGCCCAGGTAGAGACGACTGTGGTGGTGAACCTGAACCGCGCCGATTACGCCGATGCGCCGGGCGAGGCAGAGGATGCCGCCGAGCGCGCGGTAGTGGCGGCCGCGTCAATTGCACACCACATCATCGAGCGACGCGAGCGAGTCGCACTCATCGCTCTCGGCCGCGACCCGGCGGGCGAGGACACGGGAGGCGTGATTCGGGTCCGCGGGGGCCGCGGCCGCAATCATGCCGCGGAACTCCTTTCCGCGCTGGGGCGCCTCGAACTGGGGCCTGCCCAAGATCTCGCCTCGGTATTGACGGAAGAGAAAGAGAGCCTGGCGTGGGGCTCTCTGCTCGTGCTGGTGACGCCCGAGCTGCCGGAGAGCCTGCTGCCGACGGTCGTCGGTCTGCGCAAGTCCGGCTTCGAAGTGAGCGTGGTGGTGACGGCACGCGCCGGACCGGGACGCACCGAGGAGGCAAGCCTGACGGCGTTCGGCGTTGACGCCGCGAGGGTCCTGTCGGAGGCCGATATCCGTGGCCTGGCAATCTAGCGCTCGCCCAACAAGGCATCGTTTCCGCGTCGAGCTGTGGTCCTGGTCCACGTGGCTCGTTCTCTGCATCATCTCGTACCCAGCGGCGGTGCTGTTGTGGCTCGCGCCGAAGGCGGGGATAGTCAGCGGCTTGGTCGCGGGTCTGCTTCTCATCTTCACATCGAGCCTTGGGTACGCGGGTCGCGGCGATCTGGAGCGCCCCTCCCGGCTCGTGCTTCTCGTCGGTGCCGCGTCGGCGGCCGTCGGGCTTACGGCCGCGGGTGCCGACCGGCTCAACGCCGCGGGCGCGATTCTGTGCGGACTGCTGGCGGCGGCTCAGGTCATCTTCATCCGGCAGTTGCTGCCGGGGCTGGTGCGGGACGCGGAGTCGGCCGATTCGCTGCCCGCGGGCGGCCCTCGGCTTGGGCGGGCGATACAGCGCCCGCCCACGGTGCGAGCATCCCTCAGCCTGTCCCTGCTGCTCGGGTTCCTTGCGCTCGGGCTGGGAGCGGCCTGGGCCGGGGGGGAGAAGCGAGTGCCAGACCCCACCATCTGGCTGATCGCGCTCGCTCTTCTCACGCTCGCGCTTATGTTCCTGGAGCGCATGACCGCCTTCGAGCGCGCAGCACGGGAAGGCAACCTGCTGATGCCTACGGGTTCCTATCGGCGATGGCTCGGGGCGGGCGTCGCCATTCTCGCGGCGGCCGCGCTGCTTGCTGCGCTTGCCCCGTGGAAGCCCATGCGGGAGCGGGCCGACTCCAGGGAAACGAGCGCCGCCGTCACAGAAGCCCCTCCGGCGTTCTCGCTTCCAGCCGCGGGCGCCCGCGATGCCGCGAGCCGGGGAATGGACGCTGCTCGCGCGTTCGCCGCGGCCGCTCTCGCCGTTCCTCGCGGCATCCTCGCGCTCTGGCTTCTGCTGCTCCTGCTGTTGCTCGCGCTCATCATCATCTGGGGGTTCAGGCGCAGCCGCGCGGCGAAGTGGCTGCTCCGCGCAGCGGGATGGCTCGTCTCGGCGGCAACGCGCGTCTGGCGCCGCCTGCGCGTGCTGCTGGCCGGGCTCTTCATCGGAAGGGAGGCGAAGGTCGAGGCGGCCCCATCGCCGGAGGAGGAGAGGCGAGCTGACCCACTTTTCGACCTCTTCGGAGATCCCGAGTCCCTTGCCGGCATGTCTGCCCGTGAGGTGATCGTGCGCACGTACCACCTCGTCCT
>DAOVEW010000335.1 GCA_030668755.1 Bacillota bacterium
AAGCGACACCTGCCACGAATGCGCGTCCCCGATGTCCCAGTCGCCGTGCCTAGGACCTCCATAAGGACTCGATGGCCAGTAGAACCGCGTCGGATCCAGATGGGCGCACGCCTTCGGCAGCGTTTCGTGGTACGTGTGCCAGCCGTAGAACTCCAGTCCCTCCACCTTGCTGCCGCGATAGATGGACTGATTCTCGTTGTTGCCGCACCACAGCGCCAGAGATGGGCGGTTCCGCAGCCGGCGCACTACCAGCTCCGCCTCCCGCTCGACCTCGGCGCGGAACTCCGCGTGATCCTCCGGGATGAGCCCACAGGCGAACTGAAAGTCCAGCCAGACCATGATGCCGAGGCGGTCGCAGGCATCCCAGAAGGCGTCGAACTCGTACGTACCCCCGCCCCAGACGCGGAGCATGTTGAAGTTGGCCCGGCACGCCTCTTCTATCAACGACTCGTATCGGTCAGGTGTCATGCGCGCCAGCAGGGAATCCGCCGGCACCCAGTTTGCTCCCTTCGCGAACACCGGCACCCCGTTGACGACAAACGTGAACGTCTGCCCCTCGTCTCCCGGCAATGGTTCCTGCGCGACCGCTATCTCCCTGATGCCGTAGCGGAACGCCGAGCGGCCCATCTCTTCGCCGCTCTCCCGCCGCACCAGCCGACCGCTGAAGTCGTACAGATAGGGCTCGCCCAGCCCATTCGGCCACCAGAGGATAGGGTCATCGATCTGGAACTCGTGCCTCACCAGGTTGTAGCCTGGAGCGAGCGTCACACGTACGGTGGTGCCCGCATCCTTCCCCAGAGAGAGGTCGAGCACCACGTCTTCCTCACGATCGCCAAAGACATCAACCTCCACCAATGCCGTCAGGACGGCGGCCCCGTCCGGCCCCAGGCGGCTCCGCAAGCACACATCCCGAAGCGCCATCGCCCGATGGATCTCAACTCGCGCAGGCTGCCAGATGCCACAGGTAACGAGGCGAGGTCCCCAGTCCCAGCCAAAAGAGAACTGAGAGTGCCTCAGGAATACCCGCGCCTTATCTCGGTCGCTCTTGCCGGAGGTCGCGGCATATCGGCTCAGGTCCTGCTGCATCGCCCAGCGCATTCCGGTGTCGAGCCGCACCACCACGAGGTTCTCGCCTGGCCGCACATGCTCCGTGATATCGGCCCGCCAGGGCACCAGAGCATTGCGAGAAGCCCCAACATGCTCGCCGTTCAGCCAGATGTCGGCGAAGCAGTCCAGTCCCTCGAAAACGATCTCAACGCGGTCTCCCATGGCGCCCGCGGCGAGCTCGAAAGTGGTTGAATACCACCAGTCCTTCTCCTCCATCCACTCGAGCTCTCGAGCATTCTCCCCGAACAGCGGATCGGGGATCTCGCCTGCGGCGAACAGGTCGAGGTGTGTCATGCCGGGCACCTGCGCCGGGACGGCGTCCTCGCCGCCCACGCCGTCCGCTGGCCATCCTGCCTGCTCGCCCTCACCCGAAGCACACCACCGCAGCGACCATTGACCGTCCAGAGTGATGCGCGTTGTGGCCATTGTTCCTCCTTCCGCACCCACGTTGAGGCCAGTTCCGTTTCCTCAAGAGGCGGTCCTGCCGCGAGCCCCATGGGCAAGCCCCGCGCTATATGCGATATCTGCTCATGTTCATGGGATTCGTTGCGATTCGCCGATTCCGATGTCCGCTCCGCGCAACGATCACTGCATGCCTGTCTCGGCCCACGGGATATGCGGAGGAATCAAGGCGCTTGCGGTGCGGACGGCGGCCGAGCATGTTGGACGGCGGCAGTTCGATGCAGCAAGTCACGCGCCGCCGAGGACCGCCTCCGGGTTGCCGAGGAACTCCTCGAGCCAGCTCCCGCGTCGTGATTGGAGGTAAGAGAAGGCTTCGCGAAGGCGGGCCGCAATCGCCGCCTCCGCCGCGCTCCTCACATCCAGCCCACACACGTCACCGAGCACCCAAGCAATCCCCCGCTCGTCGAACTCGCCTGCCAATCGGGCATCCGCCGGGAACATATTGCCTTCTGCGTCCACGGCCCGGAACAGGAACCCTGCGGCGGCCGCCAGTGTCGTGACCGGTGCTGCCACCCCCTCTGCGCGGTCCATAAGCAGCGCGCCGATGAGCCTGTCGTTCCGCCCGAGTTTCCTCGGCAGGTCCCGTCCGACGCGATATATCGTGTCCCCTAAGGCCCTGTTGGCGAAGCGAGCGAGGAGGTCCTCGATATGCTCCTCCTGATTCGCTTCGTCGAACTCCTCCGGATACCGGCGGATCAGCGCCCGCGCCGATTCCCACATTGCTCGGCGCGCCACATCCCGAACCTGCTCGTCGCCAACCGTCTCCCAGATATACGTCGCCCCTGGGTCTGCCAAGTGTCCAAGGTACGCGCAGGTTGCATGCCCGCAGTTGTGGATGAACGCCTTGCGATCCACGTGCGCGGCCATGTTCTGCTTCGGGTCCAGCCCCGGCACGTCCGGGACCGGGTTCTTGAAGCCTCGCGCGTCCAGAATCAGTGTGTTGTAGGCCTCGGCATAGAGAAGCAGCGGATCGCGCCGCCGGACGCCTTCCGGCACGATTGGAACCATCTTGCCGATGCTCGTCTCTACCAGCCCGACAGAGGAGTCCAACGGGAAGTCGGCCGCAAGATGCCTCCGCAGTCCCTCGCTGAAGACCTCTCCGGCATTCCGCAGGTTCTCACAGATGATGATGTCCAGCGGCGGCCGCCCGGCTTCTCGCCTTCTCACCAGGCCCGCAGCTATGGCCGGGTAGACGTGCGGAAGCGCCTTCGGCCCCACAGCGGTGGCCGCGATGTCCGCCTCCAGCACCACCTCCGCGACCCGCTCGCGGTCGGCCCCGTGGATCGCCGAAACCCCCTCGACGCAGATCACCTCCGGCCGCCGGTCTCTGATCTCTATGCGGTACCGTCGCTCTCTGTTCAGAGCTTC
>DAOVEW010000127.1 GCA_030668755.1 Bacillota bacterium
GGAGAGATCGAGGGCGCAGTCGAGGCCATCCGCGAGCACCGCGCCGAGGTGGAGCGCAGGCCGGCGCCGGCGCGTGCGCCGAGCGCCGTCAGGTGGGTCGTGGTGGGTATCGGCACGGCGGCGCTGATCATCGCGGCAATCATCCTCCTGCGACCAGAGCCCCTGCCGCCTCCCGCAAGGAGCTCGCGCGAGGCCGTGGACCGCTTCTGGTCCTCGTTGATCGAGGGGGAGTACCACGCGGCGACGGTCTATTACCCGGGCCTAGTCGAGAAGTACGGAAGCCGGAAGCAGGCGGCGATGTTCCTGGAGCAGTACTTCGGGGAGGACCCGCCCACGAATCTCACGCGAGTCGGTCAGCCGGAGGAACTGCTGGACTCTGACGATCTGCGCGTGAGCTATGAGGTATGGCTGCGGAGCGGGCGGCCGCGCACGGGCGAGTTGATCGTGCGTCGGGCCGAGACGCTCGAAGGCGGGTACATAATCGTGACGGGGCCGTGACCCGGAGCGACTCCCGCGGAGCGGGCCGGCCTATCCCCCGCGGAGGATCAACACCTCTTCCACCTTGCGGAGCTCGACGGCCGGCTGGACCGCGGCGACCTTGCCGGGTGTATAGGCATCGGCCCGCACGTCGGTGACCATGCCGACGGGCAGGCCCTTGGGGAAGATGTCACCGGTTCCCGAGGTGACGACCTGGTCGCCGGGCCGGAGGTCCGCGTCGGGTTCTAAGTAGCGGACCTCGCACTGCCAGTCGCCGAGGCCCTTGAGGACGCCCGTGTCGCGCGACCTCTCGACTCGCACGGCGATGCCACTGGCGGGGTCGGTCAAGGGGAGAACGCGGGCGGTGTGGGCGGCGAGAGCGTAGACTTGCCCGACGACGCCGTCGTGGGCGACCGCGACATCCCCGACGCGCACGCCGTCGGCGCTGCCGCGGTCCACGGTGAAATAGGAGCACCAGCCGCCGGATCCGATGGCGATGAGGTGTGCGAGAGGACGGTCCTTGCCGGCCCTGGGGTAGGCCCAGCAGAGCGAGCGCTCGCGCTCGGCCCGCCTCTGCCCTTCTCGCAGGTAGGTGAGACGGGTCTCGAGGGCGGCCACGGCCTTCGCGAGGCGCGCGTTTTCCTCGGCGAGCCGGTCTGCCTCGGCGAGCATTCTCCAGGTGTCCTCCGTGCGCTGGGTGACGCGAAGGAGGGCCGTCTGGAGGGGCCGTCCGAGAGTGCAGACCGCTGCATCGAATGCACTGCGGCCGCCCTTCTGCTGCGCGCTGTACTGCCAGGCGTCGAGAGCGAGAGCCAACACAGCGAGGCTGCAGAGCAGCACGAGAGCGCGCCTTTGCTGTTTGTCGAGCCGCGCGATCATTGCGCTACCGGACTAGCAGGGAGCGAAGCACTCGGCGAACCGCTCGGGGTTCTCCAGGGCACGACCGGCGCCAATGGCCACGCACGCCAGCGGGTCCTCGGCGACGCGGACGGGCATCTCGGTATCTTCCTCCAGGAGCCGGTCGATTCCCCTGAGCAGGGCCCCACCGCCGGTGAGCATGATGCCGCGGTCCATGATGTCGGCCGAGAGCTCCGGGGGGGTGCGTTCGAGGGTGAGCTTGATGGCCTCGATGATGCCTTGGACGGGCACGGAGATTGCCTCTCGGACATGGGGAGCGGTTATCTCCACGGACTTGGGGAGGCCGGTGAGCAAGTCGCGGCCCCGCGCGACCGTGACCCAGGTGTCTTCGTTCATGGGATACGCGGAGCCGACGGCGATCTTGATGCGCTCCGCGGTGGGGACACCGATGGCGAGGTTGAACTCGTGGTGCATGTAGGTGACGATGGCTTCGTCCACCTCATCGCCGCCGACGCGGATGGAGCGGCCGGTAACGACGCCGTTGAGAGAGATGACGGCGACCTCGGAGGTGCCGCCGCCGATATCGACGATCATGGAGCCCCGAGGCTCCCACACGGGAAGGCCGGCACCGATGGCGGCGGCCATGGGCTCTTCGATGATGAAGGCTTCCCGCGCGCCGGCGCGGAGGCTTGCGTCGCGAACCGCGCGCCGCTCAACGTCGGTGACACCGGAGGGGATGCCGATGACGACTTTGGGGTGGACGAGCGTGCGGCGCCGGTGGACCCGGTAGATGAAGTAGCGAAGCATCGCCTCGGAGATCTCGAAGTCGGCAATGACTCCATCCTTGAGGGGCCGGATGGCCTCGATGTTGGTCGGGGTACGGCCGAGCATTCGCTTGGCCTCGGCGCCGACGGCCAACACCTGGCCCGTGGTCTGATCCACGACGACGACGGAGGGTTCGTTCAGGACGATGCCCTTGCCGCGAACGTGGACGAGGGTATTGGCGGTACCGAGGTCAACCGCGATATCCCGCGAGCAGCAGGAGCAGATCCGCCGCCAGATCGACATCAGCGGCCACCCCGCCGTGCGGCGCTGCTGGGGGCAGCGGGTGTCTCGAACTTGCCCATCATCTCGACCAGCTTGGGCAGCGGCAGTCCGACCACGTTCGTGTAACACCCCCGAATTGAGCGGATCAAGGCCGCACCCTCGCCTTGGATGGCGTAGGCGCCGGCCTTGTCCATGGGCTCCCCGGTGCTGACGTACCAGGCGATGCGTCTGTTCGACAGCGGCCGGAACGCCACCTTCGTACGTTCCCAGCCAATGAGCCGCCGGGCACCGCGGACGAGGGCGAGCCCCGTGTAGACGCTGTGCCAGCGCCCGCTGAGCCGCGCCAGCATTTGCCGGGCGTGGTCGGGATCGCGCGGCTTGCCCATGACTTCGCCATTGCAGACGACGATTGTGTCGGCCCCGAGCACGATGCCTCGTTCCCGCCGTGCTACGCACTCAGCCTTCGCCAGAGCGGCGCGCCGGACGAGGTCGGCGGGCCGGCCGCGCCTCGCCTGCGGCGGCTCGGCCTGGACCTCGGGCACGACTACCCTGAACTCTATTCCCGCGGCGTGGAGCAAATCCTGGCGCCGGGGCGACCGAGAGCCGAGGATGAGCATGGTCAGAGCTGCCCGAGGGCAAGCCGCAGGCGGCGCGGCCCCGGCATCTGGGCATACTCCCGCGCCGGCCCTCGGCGCCGACCCATCGGAAGCTGGGCGGAGACATCGAACTGGTCGAAGACATAGCCGAACCCGTAGTCTATGACGAGAACCGAGAGGATCTCGCGAACGCGACGGAGGTTGCGCAGTCCCAGTCCCAGGTTCATCGGCTAGCCAGAGGGCGCGAGGCTCAGCCTCCCTGCTCCTGCTTGAGTCGCTCCTCGAGCGCTGCCACACGCCGCTCCAGATCCTCGACGCTGGGCCGGCGAGCGAGGTCGGCCCTGTTCACGACCCGCTCCGCGACCTCGGCCACGAAGGTCTCCATCTTCTCCTTCTGCCCCCGGCCCTTCTCGAGCATCTGGTCCACCAGCTTCTTGCCTTCGTCGCGAGTCACGGCGCCCCGCTTGACGAGATCGTCGACCAACTTGCTGGCGGCCTCCTTGGTGAGGAGTGCCGCGCCGAGACCCAGCTCGATGGTCTTCTCCAGGAGCTCACGCCACGATGTGATCTTCGACTGGTCGGCCATCAGGTTCCAACCTCCTGTTGCGGCGGAGTGTACTCAGGTTCCGACCACGGCCACGTCGCCACCACAGAACTGACACCGTCCGTCCTTCACGGAGAGGCGCATGACGGTGAAGCCGCGGCGCTCGATAACGAGCTCTCCGCAGCTCGGGCAGAGAGTGTTCTCGCCGTCGCCCGCCCAGACGTTGCCGATGTAGACGTAGTGCAGCTTCTCCATGGCGATCCGGCGGGCGCGGATGAGCGTCTCGACAGGGGTGGGCGGCTCGGTGAGCTTGTGGTCGGGATGATAGCGGGAGAAATGGAGCGGCACATCCGGCCCGAGAGCGGCCACCCAGTCCACGAGCGCCCGGATGTCCTCGTCCCTGTCATTCCAGTTGGGGATGACGAGGTTGGTGAGCTCGACGAGGCAGCCGGCCTCTCTGGCGATCTCGGCCGTTCGGCGAGGAGGCTGGGAGGTTCCCCGGCACAGCTCGCGGTAGAAGTTGTCGTTCATCGCCTTGATATCGATGTTCATGGCGTCTATGTAGGGGAGCAGCTCGCGCAGCGGTTCTTCGTTGATGTAGCCGTTTGTGACGAGCACGTTCTTGAGCCCGGCATCCTTGGCGAGCCGTGCGGTCTCAAGTACGAACTCGTACCAGATGAACGGCTCGTTGTAGGTATAGGAGATGCCAAGGTTGTCGGGCTCGCGCTGGGCCGCCTGAAGGGCCTCCAGCGCGGTCATGCGGCGAGTGCCGGCATTGCCCTGAGAGATAGACCAGTTCTGGCAGAAGGCACAGGCGAGGTTGCACCCCACGGTGCCAAGCGAGAGGATAGGGGAGCCGGGGTGAAAGTGGAAGAGAGGCTTCTTCTCGATGGGGTCCCAGTTTGCCGCGGACACGCGCTCGTAGTTAAGGGTTCGCAGGACGCCGCCGACGTTCTGGCGGACGCGGCAGAAGCCAGTCCGGCCTTCGGCGATGCGGCACCCGTGGGGGCAGAGCAGACAGTGGACTTGCCCATCCTCCCCCTGTTCCCAGTAGCGCGCCTCTTTAAGTGCCATGTGGGCCATCGAACATCACCCGGCGCCATTGTATCTCTGTTCAGAGCATTGGGCAAGACGAAGGCGAGGGCGAGGGTGAGGGAGAACGCCGGACATGGACTAGGACACTGGGGCCGATGCGGTCTATCTCCACGTCTTGAAGAGTGCCCTAGCCCTCGAGGGGGGTGTCGCCGAGGCCGAGGTAGGCGAGGGATCCTACCCCGTACAGCAGCGCGAGGGCTGCTGCGACGATCCCGGAGTCGTTGAGGAGACATGCCGCGCCGGCGCCGGCGACGCACGCTACGACCATGGGCACAAGCCAGTCGCGCGTGCGGGCTGCGGCGAGCAGGCGCGGGGGCTGTGCGACGATGGCCACCAGGAGGACAGCTATTGCCGCGAGGGCGAGGTCGCTCCAGAGGGAGACGCGCACGAGCAGCCAGTTCATGGAGACCTTGCGGGCGACGAGCTGGGCTGCGGGCTGCCATCCGTCGTGGCGGACGGCGGCGACGAGGCGCCCAATGTGGGAGGCCTCGGGCCCCCGTCCGACGAGGTCGAGGGTGACGGCCGCGCCCAGCAGGCCGAG
>DAOVEW010000240.1 GCA_030668755.1 Bacillota bacterium
TTGTCTACGTGATAGATGATGCTGCCGTCGGCCAGCTCGGCGAACGAGTCGAGATGCGCGTTCCAGTCACCCTCGGCGTAAAACAGGACCTGATGCCCGTGGGCCCAGATCTCCTCGATAATTGGTTTGAGGGTCGGCCAGAATATGCCATCGAAGTCCTGTGGCCGGATGAAGGGGACGCATGAGCGGTGCATCCAGATGGTGATGGGGACATTCTTGTCCGGATCTGCGCCGGAGAGGGCGACGTGCAGCAAGTGCGGCATCAGTGCCTCGCAGGCCGCCAGGACCTTGTCGGGCTGCTGCAGCAGGTCCATGGCAAGCCCGATGTACCCGCGCAACTTGTCGGCGATGATGTCGAGCGGCGACTTCAGTATGCCCGAAATCGCCGAGAGCGTGCCGGACTCGGACCGCAGGCGGGCGGCCTGCTCGCCGAAGGCGTTGAAGTACGACAGCATCGCCATGCCGCCCTTGACGAAGGAGAGGTTGTTACGATAGGAGGTCGGCTCCCCCATTGTGCCCACGTCGGCCGAGACGCGCGGCAGCCACACGCTGTACAGGAACGCGGTCGGATCCTCGATGAGCTGATCGTATTCCTCGGGACCCATGAAGGCCTCTGCCTCGGGCGGCTCAATGTACTGAAAACCGGTGTCAGCCGGCACCTCAATGCCCGGGACGCCGTAGTAGGTCAAGCCAATGGCTTGCGTTAGTCCGGTCCACACGTAAACCATGTTGCCGACCACTGCGTCCCAGTCGAAATCGGCCGCGCACTTGCGGACGGCGTCGAAGGCCATCTCGTAATCGTGGGTGACCTCCTGACAGGTGTAGCCGGCGTATTGGGCCGTGAACTCGGCGACGAAGGGACGGATGGGAATCATGTCCGCCTTCTCGTTGCGCATCGTCTTGACATAGCGTTCGAGGCGCTCGGCGTAGAGCTGCTCCATGTCCTTGGCCATACTGGTCTGCCCCTTTCTTTCTGCCGGTACCGGCTGGATGGAGCCGGTAGCACTTCAATGCTATGGGTTCATGATACGCACTAACTGACGCGCCGAATGGCTGGGCGGCCCAGTCGGGCCCGAGCCGAGTTGGGTCCGACTCGATCGGTTTTGCAGAGCTGTGCTCTCAAGGCCCAGTCCAGTGGTGCCCGGCTTGCCCGGGCAGGAAGTAGGCTCGGTGGCTCGCGGACTGCACCATGGTCCAGTCCCGGCGCTGCTCAGGCGGTGTCAGCAGGAATTCACCCACCGCGCGCCGCAGCTCATGCAACTCCTCCCCGCGCTGCTCGATCATCTCTATCGCCTGGCCCGGATCGAACATCGCCACCGAGCACACGATCAGCCCCAGTCCGCCGAACTGGCGCCGACCTTCCGTCAACTCCGGGTCCGCGATCACCCGATCCAGGACGTGTCGCGCCGCCTGCACGTCAACAGGCATCAGCACGGTCATCAGAGTCAGATCCCCCGCCCAGGCATAATATGCCGAGGTGCCGGTGCGCCTGGTGTCGCGCAGCGACATGACCCGCATCGCGAACCGCCGCAGGTCTGGATGCCCGACATCCTGCGCAAAATGCACCAGCCGCGCGAAAGCCGCGGGGGAAGAGGCGTACCCGAACGGCCCTTTCTCGGGGATCAGTTCCAGCGCTTCATCGAGCAGCGCGATCGCCCGCGGCTTGTCCTTCTGCGCCAACTGCACCGCGATGTATCCCAGCGCCAGGACTCTCTCCTCCGGCCTCTCGATGGTCTCGGCAATCGCCACCGCGCGGTCGGGGTCCTTTTCCGCTACGAGATGGCACACGCGCACCAACCCGCGATTACGGATCCAGCGTTCCAGCCCACCCAGCACTGCCACGGCGCCCTCCGGGTCTGTCGGTGCGATGGCCGCCGCGATGTCGTCGAGGCCTTTTCGGTAATCTTCCTCGATGGACTCTACGAGTTCCAGAGCCGCCGCCAGGTTCGTCGGCGCCAGGTAGCGGGCTACGTGACTCCGCAGGGACGCGCCCATGTCCTCATGGCCAAGGTCCTTGACCATCGAGTACGCCTCGCGCAGCAACTCCTTGCCCTCTTGCTCCTCGCCGAGGTCACAGAGCAGCCGCCCGATATGTGCCAGCCACATGGCGTTGGATGGCTCGCCGATCTGCCGCATCGCCGGCAGCGCCGTCCATGCGGCCTCTTTCGCCAGGTCAGGATGCGTCTCCGCCAGCTCCTCCGCCGCGGATATCAGACTGTTGGCCGCCACGCGAGCGTCCGAGTGGCTCTGGAGATATCTTATCGCCTGCTCGGGATTGGTCGCCAGCAGCTCCTCGCCCAGGGCGCGGTCTATCTCTTCGGCGAGCGTCTCGTCCTCCTCGGCGAAGCGACGAGCTTCCTCAAGATCCGCCTTCGCCAGGAGGTGGACCAGTCGGCGCCTGCTGCGCTCGGTGTCGGCGTACTCCATCACCCGTAGGATCAGGTCCCGCGCCAGCGCCCTCGCCTCGGCCGCGGAGAGCACCCGCATCGGCGCCGGCTCAGGCTGGGGGTCGCCCGGCGGTTCATCGGGCCGGCGCAACGTGATGGTCACCGGCTCGCCGCCAGTGTCGGCCGGTATGCCCGTGAACACAAAGCCGGGGTGCTCGGCGAAGATGTAAGCGGGGCCCTCAAACAGACCCGTGAGCGTGAACGAGCCATCCGCGGCCGTAGTGACAGAGGTCGGCTCCGGCCCGTCGCCGCTGTTAAACACTCGCACGCCCCCCAGAGGCTGTCCCGCTGAGTCCACAACTTGGCCCAGTACGGCCCCGTGGGCCCTCGTCAGCACGATATCACCCAGGTCGTAGCTGCCGCGGGGCTGGGTGTGCAGCCACTCCGTCTCGACAGCCGGGAAACCCGGCGCCTTGATCTCGACTTGATAATCACGGTTCGCATCAAGCTGGGTGACAGTGAAACTGCCGTCGGCGTTGGTGCGCAGGGCAAGCCAGGGCCCCGGCCAGTGATCGAACTTGGCCCGCAGCGTCACCGCCGCCTCTGCCACGGGTTGCTCCTGCTCGTCTATCACCCTACCCCTGATGGTCGGGGCCAGGCCCGCCACCAGCTCGAGCCGCACGGGCATTCGCGAGCGACCTGCCGCCACCCGCACGGGCGCGCCGGTGACCAGGTCGTCTTTGATTGCGATGAGTTCCATAACGGTGCCTGGCTTCATCCACGAAAAGACGTACCGCCCGCCCTCGTCCGTGAAGAACGGGCCATGCCGCGCCTCTGTCTTCTCCACTACCGGATTGCGGAAGATCGCCGCTCCCGGCACGGGCTTACCCGCGCCATCCACCACGAGCACCTCCACCGGGGCGGCCCGCGGTAGCTCCATGGCAGGCGCCTCAAACCGTTCGGCCTGCGGGACAGTAAAGCTGAGAGATCGCCCCTCAGGAGCCAGATGGCCGCGGGGAATACGAGTGACATAGAGCGAGACCTCTCCTGGCAGGACATACCCCTCGTAACGCCCGTCGGGGCCAGTGACGGGTAAGGCGCCCCTGCTGGTACCAGTGACAAAGACCTCGACGTCAGGAATCGGCCGGCCGCTTTCCGCGTCCTGCACGACGCCACTGAGCAACACGCCCCGTTCCACTGGGATTTCGAGATCACTTGCCCTCCCCGATTCGACGCCCTTGAACGTTTTCATCCTGGCCTGCCAGGGCTGTGCAGGATCGTACTCCACCTCCACCAGCC
>DAOVEW010000226.1 GCA_030668755.1 Bacillota bacterium
TTTGTTCCGCAAGAAACGCCCGGAGAAGCCGATATGTCTCTCCCTCAACTCTCGGGGGCGCCCGAGACTCGCTCGCCCCAAATCACCAAGTCCGAGGTCACGGGGAAGCGCGGAAACCGCAGGTAGCCTATGCGACCCACCGTCTCCCGCCGCGGCGCTCTCAGCAGTGGGTCGTATGCGTAGCTCAGGAAGCCCTCTCCCCCCCGCCCTATCGGCCCCGCCCACTTGCTCGTCCAGTTCGCGGCCGAGCCGAGGTCCGCCGGCAGGTTCTCCGAGACAGCTCCGTAGACCGAGATCTTCATGTTGAGGGGCTCGTGATACCCCGGCCGCTCCCAGCCGGTCGGATCGACTGCCAAGTCGTCCGGATCCTCGTTGAACCACCGCCCCGGAATCACGAACCACGAGCCATTCTGCGCGTAGATGAGGGCCTCTATCCGCACCGGCAGCGGGTCCTCGTCACGCGGTGGGGCGATGGCGATGGGCCCCAGGAGATACGCGAGATCCTGTGGGTATATCTCCCAACGGTCAACCTTCCACTCGCTATTGCCGTCATCCCAAAAGTAGTGCCGCACAGGCATCACCCGCGACCTGAACTCGATCACATCATCCCCGGTAATCCATGAGTCCGAGGGTCCGCCCCCGATCTCGTGCACGACCATCGGTTGGTAATCGTTAGGTAATACCTCTGTCCAGTCGTCGCTCGCATCTAGCTGAGTCGGATCGGAGTCCTCATACCACTGATAAGACTCGTCGCGCGTTGCCGGATCGGCTACTGTCTCTCGCAGGAAGGAATACGGACTCGTCCCAAATCCCCAAGGATAGGGGCTGCTGAGCGCAGTGTCATTGATGTACACGGCGACCTCAACAGCCGCTTCGTCGCGCGTTGGGGGCGGGGTAGTAGGGGTGGATGCCTCACGCGCCTTCCCGCTCGGACTACCCATGCCTCCCTCTTCTTCGTCTAGCTGGGAGCCCGCAACATACAGGCCGCTATGGCCCAGCATCAACCGTAACTCGGCGCTCCGGCTCGCCAGTTCCTCGCTCTGGAGTTCGACGTTGTGGTAGTGAAACAGCATCACGTCCGGCTCGGCCTCAAAGGGACCGTCGGTTTCAGGTTCCCAGTTCTGTGCGCCCTGGTCACTGTTCGCTTCTTCATCCTGCGTGCCCCGCAGCCGCAGGTACCCCCAGTTGCCACTTGAGGAGTATGTCGGCTGGCGGTCGTTGTAGTAGTAGTATTCCGGGGGATCTGCCAGGTCGTCCGACACTCGCAGATACAGATTGGCGGGCCTCGGGTTCAGCGCCGTCGTGTTGACGCAGACGCAGTCGCGCGCCAGCAGCGCCAGCCGTGAGCCGTAGAGCTGGTCGGCCTCCAGGCTGTCGGGGATGAGGAGTGCGCCGCGCGGTGTAAGGAGATCGTCCTCGATGTAGATCGTCCCGCCCGAGACAACCTGGAGGTCGAAGCGCCGACTCCGTCCCTGGTCGGTCAGTCGCTGGCCGAAGTATCCCTCCGGCACTTCGTCCGGCGGGATCATCGCGCCGACCCTCCCGCGGTAGTCTCGCACCGGCGGCATGGTGCCGCGAAGCCGGATGTTGCCCTCCGCGTAGATCACGCCATTCGGAGGAAATGGCAGCCGCACCCGCCTGCCCTCGATCCCGATGGGAAACAGTTCGGCCATCGGATTGCACATGCCCACCAACGGCATGTAGGTGTAGGTGTCCGTCGGCTCTCCGTCCCGGTCTCGCCAGTACAGCCCGTCGCCATCCGGATCGTCGTAACGGAAGATCTCGATGTACGGACAGGGGCTCTCGCCGTGCAAGACGATCTCCGCGCCCGGCGGCGCGTAGTAGCGGCCGGTCTTGTCCCACCAGTCCGCAGGTCCACTCGGGGGCCTCTGTGTGCCTTCAGGGTCCGGCCGCTCGTCACCTCTGATCGGGGTGGCCGGATCGCCGTCATCGTGCACGCCCACCGAGCGCGTCCAGTTCAGCCGAAGCTTGTCGAGGTCATGCTGGCCGGTGACGGGATCCACGTATTGGACGTCCGTGAAGTTGTCTATGTAGACCCCGCCGTAGTTCGTCCACCCCCACCCGTACTCGCCGGTGTTGTACCACGAGCCGTCAGCCGCCTGCCGCCAGTAACCCGAGTCGCGGGTCAGCAGCAGATAGCGGTTCGTCTCCAGGTCAGGATGCGTTGCGTCAATCTCCGGCGGCCGCACCCTCGGCAGCGACAGAGCCGGCGAGAGCTCCTCCCCGGCAATGGTCACATAGGTCGGCAGGTCTGCCAGCACCGTCCGGCTGTTGGGCTCCGCCTGTCCCTCCCACCAGTAGGGAAAGCCTGCCGCATAGTCCGCTTGCTCGTCTCCCGGCTGAGGCGAGAACAGGTCGCTCGCGCGGCTCACGCCGTCCACGGTGAGGCCCAACGTGTCCGTGGCAGCGCGGCTTGGATCCGGCCGCATCTGTCCCGCGATCTCGATGCGGTCATCGCGCAGCAGGCCGAGGTCGGCCCACGCGGTCTCGTATGTCGTGTGGAGGCCGACCTGCGATCTTCCATACCACACGACATCTGTGTTCGACCGGATCGGCCCATCTATGGTGTAGAGGTAGTCGCCTCTTTGCCCGCCGTTGAACTCGAGTCCGGTGACGCCGAGTCGGGCCGGTCGGTTGGTCTCAAAGCGGTCGGTGATGAAGCGCGCGTAGTCCGTGAGCAGAATCGGCTTCAGCGCGATGATCGTGTGGCGCAGGAAAGGGTTGTCGGGTATTGTGGCCGTCGAGACAATCCGCAGGAATCGGCTCTGAAGCCGGCCCGGCACGGGGCCGTAGCTTACCTCGATGCTCGCCTGACCGCTGCCACAGCGATAAGAGCGGGCGCTCGGCCGCCAGTCGGCCCCATACATCGAGAACGTGAGCTGCTCGTTGGCGAGCCGCAGACCGGCCTCCGCGATGTTGCGCAGCTCCACGACCTCGCTGTGCCGCGTCACCTGCACTAACTGCGAGCTGATGATCGCGGTGAACAGCGCGGCAAGCGTCGCCACCGCGAACAGCACGAGCACCGCGATGATCAGCGCCTGGCCGCCAGAACCCGTTCGACGTCGGCTACTTCTCAGCATAGCGAATCTCGCGAAGAAGGTTGCGCAGCTTCACCCGCCGGGTCATGTTCGCCGACTGCGCCACCCGCTGCCCCGCCTTGGAGCTCGGATCGGCCTTCGTCACCGTCAGACTTACGTCGAGCACAGATGCGGTACGGTAGTAGGCCGACACCAGGTCCGGAAACTCCTCGCCGCCGACCCACACGCCGCTGTTGCGCCACTCGAAGTCTATGTAGAGCGTGCAGGCGGTGGTGACAACCCCTCCGGCCAGCGCCGCCGGCAGCCGGATCCATCCGTAGCGGGGCCCCCTCGGGTCGCTGGCGCCCGACGACCACGGATCGAGCCCCACCTGAAACTCGTCGGAGCTCTCCCGCGGAGTGCAGAACACCTCTGTCAGCGTCCGGTCCGCACCCTCTACGCCGTCGACGTCCACCCGCACGCGCACCGAGCCCGGAACCAGGAAGTAAGACATCGTCTCCCCGCCGCTGCGGCCCTCCCACGGCCCCAGCAGCCCGACCTCATACACCGTCTGAATCAGTTCCGCCAGGATTTGCTCCGTCAGCGTCGCGCCATCTACCACCAAGGCCGCGCCCGCGGTCATCGAGGGTTCATCCCCCGGAGGCGGGAAGCCGAAGTGCAGCGAGCCGTCGATCCAGTCCACCCCGAAGGCCGCCCACGCCGTCTCCGGCCGATATGGATAGAGTCCGCTGTCGTAGACCGGCGCCCCGTTGGTGGGGTCCAGAACCTTGAGCGTTCGCGTGCGCGGGTCGAACACGCCCAAGGCGTGCAGCGTATAGCGCCAGTTCCCGGCCTCGTCGGGCAGATAGCGGTAGACCAGAAGGAAAGGATCCCGCGCCCACTCC
>DAOVEW010000376.1 GCA_030668755.1 Bacillota bacterium
GGCCGATAAGAAGGCTCTGGAAGCCGAATCCGGCGGCAAGGGTGGCAGCGGCGATGACGGCGACAGCGGCCGCCGCCTGGGTGGGGCGGCGTCGAGCGAGGTGGATGGTCCACTCAAGCCCAGGGTCCTCGTTCACAGCCCCAGGTCGTCGCTGATGGTCTGCATGGCGGTGACGCCGGTGGCGACGAAGTCTTCGAGGGGGAGGTCGAGCTCGGTTTCGCAGGCTTTGATCTGGTCGCGGTTGGCGCCGCGGGCGAAGGACTTCTCCCCGAAGCGATTGAGCACGAACTGCGTGTCGATGGCGGACAGCTTCTTCTCCGGACGAATGAGGGCGGCTGCGACGATGAGGCCGGTCAGGGGGTCCACGCACCAAAGGGCCCTGTCGAGCGCGGACTCCCGGGGTGCCTTATCGGCGTGTGCGAGCACCGCGTGGACAATTCCGGAATCGACGCCCGCTTCTTCGAGCATCTGCGCGCCGACCCGGCCATGCTCCTCCGGGGAGTCGGAGGTCCTGTCGTAGTCAACATCGTGCAGCAGCCCGGCCAGGCGCCAGGCGTTCTCATCTTCATTAAGGCGCACGGCAAGGGCCCCGAGCGCGGCCTCGCACGCGAGGCAGTGCTTGACGAGGTTCTTGTTCTTCACGTGCGTACTGAGCAGATCGAGTGCGCTCTGTCGGTCCATTTCCAAAGCTAGTCCTCCTCTCCAAATACCTCTGCGGTGAACGCGTAGATCCGGGCGTCGCGCCTCCAACATCCGGGGGGCAGCCCGGCCTTGACGCAGGTCTGGTCGAGGAATTGCTCTCTGTCCCAGCCCCACTCGACCGGGACCTGCGGGAGCAGCAGCCCGCGCTGCGCGCCCCGCTCGATTACCAGTCCGTGAGTGCCCACCTCTATTTCCTTGGCGTCGGTGACCGCCTCCGGCGGGCCGAGCACGGAGATCTCTATGGTGAGGTCGGATACTTCGTCGGGCTGCACGGGAAGGAACCGCGGGTCCTCCCGCGCGGCGGCCCGCGCCATTCGCGCGACGGTGTCGATCAAAGCCGTCTTGGCCTCGGTGACGCCGATGCACCCGCGGAGCTCTCCCTGGTTCCTCAGGGTGACAAACGCGGCGCCTGGCTCCTGCAGCGCCGGGTCGTCGCGAGTCGGCGAATATGGCTCTCCTGCTGCTGCGGCCTCAACGGCCTGCCGCGCCGCGCGCAGCAAAGCTCTCCGCTGCTGCTCGTCCAGCATCCCACTCATCCCTTCTCTGTCTGCCCCGCCATGCGGCGGAATTCCTCTTCGGTGAGCACAGGAACGTCCAGGCGTTCCGCGTCATCGCGCTTCGAGCCGGGCGATTCCCCGATGACGACGTAATCGGTCTTCTTGCTGACGCTGGAGGCGGCGCGGCCCCCCTGCACTTTGACGATCCGCTCGGCCTCGGACCGGGGCATGCCCAACGTTCCGGTGAACACCACGGTCTTTCCGGCGAAGGGGCTTTCAGCCGACGGCGCGGCCTGGTCCGCCTGCGGCGAGACGCCGGCGCGCTTCAGCTTGGCCAACAGCTCCTTGGTCTGCTTCTGGCGGAAGAATACGGCCACTGACTCGGCGATCACCGGCCCGACTTCGAGCGTTTCGGCCAGCTCTTCTTGTCCCGCGCCTGCCAGCCCATCGAACGAGCCGAAGCGCTGGGCGAGGACCTCTGCGACGTGTCCTCCGACGTGGCGGATGCCCAGCGCGTAGATCAGCCGCGCCAGCGGTGGATTCTTGGTGGCGGCGATCGCGTCGAGGATGTTTTGTGCCAGCTTGTCGCCCATACGGTCGAGCTTGAGCAGATCATCCTTCGTGAGGAAGTACATATCGGCCGGGTCTTTGACTAGGTTGCGCGCGGTGAGCTGAGCGACGATCTTCGGGCCGACTCCGTCGGCGTCGAGGGTGCCCCGGGAGAAGAAGTGCTCGATGCGACCGTTAACCTGGGCCGGACATGCGATACCGGTGCATCGCCGCACGGCCTCTCCCTCGGGCCGGATGGCGTCAGCGCCGCAGACCGGACACCTCTCGGGCATGACGAACTCACGCTCCGCACCTGTCCGCTTGCTGGTGACGACGTTCACCACCTCGGGAATTACATCCCCTGCTTTGCGGATCACCACGGTATCTCCGGCGCGGACATCCTTGCGCGCCACTTCGTCCTCGTTGTGGAGGGTGGCCATCTGAACGGTAGAGCCGGACACGACGACCGGCTCCATCACGGCGACCGGTGTCAGTGTCCCGGTGCGGCCCACGGAGACCATGATATCCTTCACGACGGTGGTCTGCTCCTCGGGCGGGAACTTGTACGCCACGGCCCAGCGCGGGCTGCGGGAGACTTGCCCGAGATCGCGTTGGAGCGCCAAAGAATTCGCCTTGAGCACCACACCGTCGCTTCCATAGCTCAGCTCCGAGTGCTCGTCCCGCCACCTGCGGCAGAATTCCGCGGCTTCGTCTATGCCGCGACATACCCAGCGCTGCGGGCTGGCCTTGAAGCCCGCAGCCTCCAGGTAGCCGAGCAGCTCGCTGTGGTGCTCGAAGGAGGCGCCTTCGAGCGCGCCGACGCCGTAGACGATGATGTCGAGCCTGCGGCCGGCCGTGATGCGCGAGTCGAGCTGGCGTACGGACCCCGCCGCGGCGTTGCGCGGGTTGGCGAAGAGCGGCTCGCCGTTCTGCTCGCGCTCCTTGTTGATGCGCTCGAACTCGCGGCGATCCAGGTAGACTTCACCGCGCACTTCGACGAGT
>DAOVEW010000326.1 GCA_030668755.1 Bacillota bacterium
CGCCCAAGCGCGACGTGCTGTTCCACCGGGAGGGCCCCGAGGCGTCGCTCGCGGTGCTGCGAAGCCCCACAGGCTCCAGAGAGCTGAACCTGAACGGCAGCTCCACCGCCTACAGCGACTATGGCGACATCGTATGCCACAAGCTCCTGGCGCACCCACCCGCGCTGCTGGCACCCAACCCGACCAGCGCCCTCATCATCGGCTTCGGCATGGGATCCACTGCCTGGTCGCTCGCCCAGTATCCCTTCGAAGAGATCGACTGCGTCGAACTCGTGGACAGCCAGCGCGAGAGCGCCCGCTACTTCCTCCCCGAGAACGGCGGAGTTCTCTCCGACCCCCGGTTCGACCTCATCATCGGGGACGGCCGCAACTACCTGCTCACCACCCACAAGCAGTACGACATCATCAGCTTCAACGCCATCCACCCGGCCTTCAGCCCCTACCTCTACACCCGCGAGTTCTACCAGCTCTGCCGCAGCCGCCTCACCCCGGCCGGAGTCATCTGCGCGTGGGTGCCCACGAACTCCACCTATTTCCCTTCCCTCCTCCGCACGTTCTACGAGGTGTTTCCTCACTGCTCCGTGTGGTACGCGAACATCGGCCACCTCTCCATCGTCGGCAGCATCGAACCACAGAGGATCGCCCTCCCGCAACTGAAGGAGCGGATGTCTGACCCCGACCTCCGGCGCAACCTCGCCGAAACGCACCTCGACCATCCGCTCGTCTTCCTCAGTCACTGTATGATGGACGAGGACGCCGTCGGCCGGTACATCGCCGAAGCGGGGGCGCGGGTCAACAGCGACGACCTGCCCTTCGTCGAGTTTGACACCGTGCTCGACCTCAAGGGAAACGCGGTTGACAACTGCGATTTGCTGCTCGCCTACTGGACGTCTCCCTGGTGGCTGGTCGCCGACCCAGGCCTCGTTACCGAGGATGCCTCCGCGCTCGAAGCCTCCATCGAGAAGCACTCGGAGGCGACCCGTCTCTCCGTGGTCGCGAGCATCCAGGCGGCGCGCGACGAGCTTGTCGAGGCCGCGGCCACTCTCCACGAGGCCATCGCGCTCTGCCCCGACGACAACCACGTGCGCTACATGCGCGCCGTCATCTGGGGCGACCCGCGGTGGGACCGGCTGCCTCACCTCAAAGCTGATTCCCCCGACAAGCAGCGCGTGCGGGAGATGGCCGAGGTGCTTCTGACCCAGGCCGATGCGGCCTCAGACGAGCCGGGCGTCCCCGAACGCTACCTGATCGGTCTGCGGCTCAGCCTGGCGCGCATCCTGGCCAACCGAGGAGCCTCGGACCTCGCCGAGAAACAGATCCGCACGGTCCTCGCCGCCGACTCCGACGTTCCCCTCGCCCGGCGCTACCTCGCCGACCTCCAGCAGCGCCGCGCCTCCTCCCTGCCCGGGTCGTGACCTGCTGCGAGAAGAGCCACCGGGCCTGATCCCGGCGGCCGCCAAGTCCCGCTCCGACACCCAATAGCCGTCCCGTCAGCGCCTCTGCCGGGATGCCTCCCTTGCCCACCTCACCGCCTCCGGCCCGAAGCGCCGGCGGATATAGGCGAGGGTCTTCTCCAGTTGGCCCCGCCGCTGCGCCCGCTCATCGAACAACGAGAGCTGCCCCAGTCCGTGCTCGAGTCCCGACGCTCGCACGCCCAGCAGCCGAATCCCCTGATCGCCCCGGTCAACCCCATCGAGCAGCTCGCAGGCCGTTCGCCTGAGCGCCTCCGCGCGGTCCGCCGGCCCGCTGAGCGTGGTCTGCCGCGTGATCGTCCGGAAGTCCCCAAAGCGCACCTTGATCCCGATTGTCCGCGCCCGCGCCCCCTGCGACCGCAGCCGCCTCGCCACCCCCGCGCTCAGCTCAGCCAGCACCCGACGCATGTTGCCGACGTGGTGCAGATCACTCGGGAATGTCTCCTCGGCACTGACCGACTTCGCCTCCCCCGCCGGCTCCACCGACCGGTCGTCCTTGCCCCGCGAGAGCTCGTACGCCACCTGGCCCCAGGCCCCAAGCAGCCGCCGCAGTTCCTCTATCGGGGCCGCGGCGACGTCGGCAATCGTCTTCAGGCCGGCTTCCTGCAGCCGCTTTGCAGTCTTCGGGCCGACCCCCCAGAGACGGCTCACCGGCAGCGGCGCCAGAAACCCCTCCGCCTCCTCCGGCAGTATCACCACCAGCCCATCCGGTTTCCCCTGATCGGAGGCGAGCTTCGCAAGAAACTTGTTCGGCCCCACTCCCACAGAGGCCGTGAGCTTCAGCTCCTCCCGTATCTCCCGCTTGATCGCCTTCGCGATCTTCTCCGTCTCCGGGAAACCCGAGACCTTCTCGCTCACATCGAGAAATGCTTCGTCAACCGACATCTGCTCGATGCGACTCGCGCGGCGCGCGAGGATCGCCATCATCCGCTCCGACGCAGCGCGGTACTTCCTGAAGTCAACCGGAAGGAACACGCCCTGCGGACACAGCCTGACGGCCTGCGCCGCGGGCATGGCCGAATGCACGCCGAACTCCCGCGCCTCATAGGAAGCGGTTGACACTACGCCCCTCCCCTCGGGGGTCCCCCCCACGATCACTGGCCGGCCGCGCAGCTCCGGGCGATCCCGCTGCTCGATCGCCGCATAGAACGCATCCATATCCACATGGATGATGACGCGCTCCGCCATCCGCCCTCCTCAACGCCTGCTACTCGCGCCCCATCCTTTCTATTCCACCCCACACTCGACATCCATGCGACCCCGCTCTCTCGGCGCGGCACCCACAGTCGCTTCTTCTCTGAGTGCAGGAGCCGTCCTCTCCCGGAGAGCTGAACTGTTGGTAGAGGGGCAGGAGACACGCTCCTGCCCTACACGATTTCGGTGAGGGTCGCACTGCGAGCAGCGGCGAGATTCTTCGCGTCCGCCTCCGCCGAGGCTATGGCGGACAAGCCGCTCAGAATGACAGGGGGGGATTCAGAATGACGGGGAGGAGAACGGCGCGCATGGGAATGCGCGCCCTACAGAACGGCAGCGGCCGG
>DAOVEW010000149.1 GCA_030668755.1 Bacillota bacterium
CCAATATCACGCCAGCGAAGTACGCAGCTGCCCTGCGGTCGGCCAATGCCGGCAATATCACGACCCTGGTCCAGTATCTGCGAGCTCTCGGCGAAAAGGATCTGCATCTGCAGGGCGTGCTCGGCACACGCAAGCAGGCCGTCGTCGGGGTCGCTCGGCAGATCGTCCCTGCTCTCCCCGACGATCCCGAGGCGCAGCAGATAGCGGACTGGGTGGACGAGCAGATGCGGGGGCTGCCCGACTTCGAGCGCGTCCTCTTGGAGCTCCTCGACGGGATCTATCAGCCCCTCGCCGCTCAAGAAATCATGTGGACCATCGAGGGCGGCAAGGCGGTCCCTACGGACCTGGTATGGGTCGACCCTGCCCGTCTGCGCTACGTGACCTCGTCCTACGTCTCGTCCGGGGATGTGGAGTTGGGGGAGCTGCGTCTCCTCGTGGCCCCTGGGGACTCCGCCGGCGAGCGGTTGCTGGCCGACAAGTACGTGATCCACCGGCCGCCGCAGAAGGCTGGCTACCCGTGGCAGCAGGGGCTCGGCCGGGGTCTGGGCTGGATCTCGGTCTTCGGGCTGCACGGCCTGAAGTGGTTCGCTACTTCGGTCGAACGCGATGCCATGCCCTTCCGCTCGGCGCGCGCCGACGGCTCCGTGGGCGAGACCGACCGCAAGGCCATCGAGCAGGGGCTGGCGTCGCTCGGGGCGCAGGGCTGGGCCCTCTTCCCCGAGGGGGTGCTGGATTTCGAGATCCACCAACCCCAGCTTAAGCCTGCGATTTTCAACGATTATTTGGCTCGTCTGGACGCCATGAAGTCCAAGGCGGTCCTGGGGCACGTCGGGTCGGCTGACAGCACACCAGGCAAGCTGGGCAGCGAGGAGCAGGCAGGGGACGTCCGACAGGATCTGCTCGAGGCCGATGCCCAGGCCCTGGCCAACACGGTCCGTCGGGACCTGTTCGGGCCGATGGTCCGGATGAACTTCAACTCGGACGCGCCGGTCCCCTTCCTTCGCTTCGACGTCGAGGTTGGCGAGGACCTCGACGGGCTGGCAACTCGGGTCAAGACCCTCAGCGAGGCAGGGCTGGCTATCCCCTCGTCGTGGGCCTATGAGCGCTTCGCGATCCCGGCCCCGACGGCTGGCGAGGACATCCTGGAGGCGTCTCCGGCGAGCCCCGGTCTCCCTTTCGTTTGAGCGCCAGCCGGGCGTCGGTCCAGCTGGCAGATCGCAGCCCCGAAGGGAAACAGGTGGCTAGCCTGGTCCGATCCTCGGTCGACCGTGCAGGTCCGATCTGGGACGAGCTGACCAAGCCACTGCGCGATGCCGTCCGGAGCGCGGCGAGCTACGATGATCTTGGCTCCCGTCTTGGCGGGATGAGCTTCGACTTCGCCCGCGCCGAACAGCTCCTCGTCGATGCGCAGACCGCCGGATGGGTGCTGGGCAACGGACAGGTGGGCCACGAGGCAGGCCTCATCCGCGGGATCGCAAAAACCTGGGAGCCCATGCCCCCCGAGGAGGCCATCGAGTGGCTCCGCTCGAGGCAGCTCTTGGACGCCGACGCGTGGTCGTCGGCCTCGGAGGCCATCCGGGCCCGGTCCTTCGGCATGGCGCGCCAACAGAGCGAGATGATCCTCGAGGGGGTCCGCTCCCGCATCGTGACAGCGCTCGGAGAAGGGCAGGCCTTCAGCGATTTTGCGGCCTCGTATGCCGAGATGACCGAGGCCTTGGGCATCACGCCGACGAGCCCTCATCACCTCGAGACGGTTTTCAGGACCAACGCGCAGACCGCCACCAACGTGGGCCGCTACCAGCGCTCCATGGACCCCGTTGTCTTGCGTTTGCGCCCCTACTGGCAGTACCGTACCGCCGGGGACGGCGACGTTCGGGAGTCACACGCGGCTCTTGATGGACTCATCGCCCAAGCCGGCGACACCGTTTGGGGGACGATTTACCCTCCGAACGGGTACAACTGCCGCTGCTTGGTGGTGACGCTGTCAGCGCGCCAACTGGCGGGGCGGGAGGTGGTCACGAAGATCCCCGACGGGGTCGAGGTTGAGTTCGCGACGAATCCCGCCGAGACATGGGGCAGCACGATATGAGACTGACGCCGAAACAAATCGAGCGGATTCGGGTCTCGTCGGTCCGCCGCGCCGACGGGAGCTACCAGTGCCGCTTGCAGGCCCCTGGCGTGCTCATCCCTGATCCTCCCAAGCCGAAGGACGACGATGAAGACAGCGCAGATCAGGGCTGAGGCCTTACCCCTCGGCGGGGGACGGTACCGCTCTCGGGTCCAGGCCCGTGGCACACTGCTCCCGCGCCCTGCGGCGGCGAAGAAGGTCCTCGCCCAAGCCGATGAGACCCCTCTCGTCGCGGATGACGACGGCGATCTCCTCACGCGCCGTTTCCGATTTTTCTCGGCGGATACGGATCTGGCTGGCCACTACATGCGCAGCCCTGGGACCGAGGCGTTGACCTCCGCTGCCGAGCAGTGGGGTGGCCTACTGGTCCGGGCCGATCACACCAGGAGCGTCGAAGCGCTCGTCGGCCAGACCCTCCCCGATGCCGCCTACGTCGAGGGGGAGCCCGGCGGCGTCGAGGGGACCATTGAGTTCGACAGGCAGCTCAACGCCACCATTGCCCGAGGTGTCGAGCGTGGCATCCTCACCGCCGTATCCAGCGTCGTAGACCTGACCTGGGAGCAGTCGCACCCAGACATGGACGAGGATCGGTTCTGGGCCCTACTCGGGGAGGAATACGACGGGCGGCAGGTCACCAGGCAGGCCCTTGAGATCCTCGCAGTGGACGGCGTAGACGTCGTGGACGTCGGGGCCGATCCGCACGCAGTAGCACTCCGCCGGGGCGATGTCCCCGACACCGCATCCCACAAGGAGACAGGCACCATGTTGACCCATTTGCGTACACGCCTGGGCTTGGCCGCGACCGCGACCGAGGCCGAGATCACCGCCAAGCTCGAGTTGGCCCTAGCCATCCCGGCCGAGACCGTCGCTTGGGCGGACACCGGGCGGCAGCTGCGAGTCCTCATGCAGATGCCGACGGCGACCGCCGCGGATCTGCAGACCGCCGCAATCGCGCTCATCACGCAGGCGGCCAAGCTCCCCGCTCTGGAGGCCGAGCTAGTCGCGCTGCGGGCCAAGCTCCCCAACGCCGTGGATGTGGCGCTCTCCGAGGGCCGGATCACGCCGGCGCAGGTCGAGCAACTCAAGGCGCTCCACCAGGCGGCCCCCGAGGGGACCGAGCTCTACCTGGCGAGCCTGCCCGAGAACGGCGCCGTCCCCCTCGGTCGTCAGACCTCAGACAGCTCCGCTCCCGCTGGAGCCGTCGGCGGGGTTGCCATCTCCGCCGAGGCGCTGGCGGCGGCCAAGCGCCACGGTCTCGAGGCAGGGGACGTCCAGGCCGAGATGGACCGTCGCCGCACCCCGACCCGTACGCACCTGTAGCAGACCTGGGCCACGCGCCCCACCGTCGTGGGCTAATGCCCAGGAGGACATCATGGCAGAGCGACATATCATCCAAGAATCCGGCCAGCTGGTCACCGCCGAGGTCTACCGGGCGACGAAGATCGAGCTGGGCAAGATGGTCTCGATCAACGCCACCGGTTTCGCGATCGAGGGTGTGCTTACCCAGGCGACGCACTGCTTGGGGGTGGCACGCGAGACCGTAGACAACTCGGCCGGCGCCGACGGTGATCTCACCGTGGACGTCATGACGCAGCGCGCGTTCTGGTTCGCCAACTCCACGGTCAACGCCGTCGACCCCGCGGACGTCGGCGCTTCGTGCTTCGTCGAGGACGACGAGACGGTGCGCGACTGGGTTGGCGCCGGGGTCAACGTCCGGGCCGGACGGGTGCTCGCCCTCGACGCGACCAACGGCGTGCAGGTGTATTTCGACTCCGCCGCGGGCGACGTGAGCGCGGCCGGCAATCTGGCGGTCGTCGGCAACCTCTCGGCCGGGGGTACCCTCGGCTCGACGGGCGACGCTACCCTGGGGGCGAACTTGGCGGTGACCGGCAACGTGATCTGCGTCGACGTCGACCCCACGGGTGACATCAGCCTGGACGCCGGCAAGGCGATCAACTGCGCGCCGACTGGCATCCTCGTGGTTCCCTACGATGAGACCACGACCGGCGGGGCGCCCACCCAGGCCGAGATGGTCGCAGCCTTCGGCGCCGCCGCCGACGGCAAAACGGGCATCATGTGGGATGACACCCCCGGCGTGGCCTACTACTGCTTCTGCGAGGCGACGACCGGCTGGTACTACGCGGCCGGCACCGTCGGAGCGTAGCTCCTCCTCAGCCGCCCCTGGCTCCCTGCCGGGCACTGGGGGTGGCATGAGACGGGAGCCCGGCGAGAGTAAGGAGAGACAGCAATGACCATGGTTCTCGGCGCAGATGACTTCCTGGCGGATCAGGCCTCCTACAGCTTGATTTTCCAGAACGCCTTCAAGGAGGCGCCCTCGAATCGGGATCGGATCGCCATGACGATCCCCTCAACGACCGGGCAGAACAAGTACGCGTGGATGCAGATGTTGCCCAGCGTGCGCAGGTGGATCGGCGCGCGGCAGCTCAAGTCGCTGCACCTGCGCGAGCACACGATCGTCAACTCGACGTACGAAGACACGATCAGCCTCGGCGTGGACGATGTCGAGGACGACAACACCGGACTGTTCCGGCTCGGGCTGAAGGGCTTCGGTGAGGCCTTCAGCGCGAATCGCGACCAGGAGGTGGCCGACTATCTGACGACCAAGGCGTGGGCGGATCTGGGCTACGACGACGTCGTCACCTTCTCGGACGC
>DAOVEW010000351.1 GCA_030668755.1 Bacillota bacterium
AGAAGATCGCGAAATCGCGCGGGGGAGCGGTGCCGCGGCCGGGGCCCGTGCTGGCCGCGGTGATGGCGGAGACGGGATGCACCCGCGAGCGCGCGGTGGACGCGCTGCGGTACTACATGCTGCGGGAGGTCCCCTTCGGCCAAGACGGCGAGTTCTCCGGCGAAGGTTTGCTCGGCCGCTACGCCGACGATCTGGCGAACGACTTGGGCAATCTCCTGCACCGGGTGCTGCCGATGATTGCTCGCTACCGGCAGGGCCGGCTGCCAGCCCCGGCTCCTCCCGATCCGGAGCTGCACCCGGCCGCGGAGGCGGCCGCCGAGGCGTGGGAGCAAGCGGTGGAGCAGCTGGACTACCGCACGGGGCTGGAGGCGATCTGGGCGTTCCTCGCCGCAGCTAACCGGTTTGTAGATCATAAGGCGCCGTGGTCGCTCGCGAAGAGCGGCGACCGGGAGGCCCTCGACCGCGTGCTGTACTCGGCCGCCGAGGCGATTCGCATCGCCTCCGTGCTGATCGCACCCGTCATGCCGCAGACGGCGGACGAGATCGGGAGACAGCTCGGCATTCCGCAAGGCGAGTTGCGGTGGGAGCACGCGCGGCAGTGGGGCCTACTGCCGGCGGGCCAGCAGATCGCCCGGCCGGCGCCGCTGTTCCCGCGGGCCCAGGTGGAGAAGGCGACGCGCGCGCCCCGCGCCGCGGCCGGCGCGCCCGAGGCGCGAGGCCCAGACCAACCTTCACAGGAGAGGCCGATGATTTCCTTCAAGGAGTTCCAGAAGCTCGACCTGCGCGTGGGCGAGATACTCACGGCGAAGGCCGTGCCCAACGCGGACAAGCTGCTCGAGCTGACGGTGGACGTCGGCGGCGAGCAGCGGACGATGGTGGCGGGCATCGCGCTCTCCTATCAGCCCGAGGAGCTGGTTGGGAAGCGGGTGGTCGTGGTCGCGAACCTCGAGCCCGCGACGATCCGCGGCGTCCGCTCCGAGGGGATGATCCTCGCGGGCTGGGTGGAGGGGGACGACAAGAGTATCTCCATCGTCGCGCCGGACCGGCCGCTCCCGAAGGGCGCGCGGGTCACCTAGGGCCCCCCTGCGATTTCCTGGGTAGGACCCGAACGTCCTACCCTACGGGCTTCGAGGGCACGCGCTTAGCTCGTAGGGCAGGCGCCTTGGGCGGCGTGTCCCCTGCCAGGTCATCCCGGCGGGCATGCGGAGACATGCCCGCGCTACAGAACGCGGAAAAGGTGGGGGGAGGTGGAAGAGCATCCCTGTGCGAACAAGACCACAGAATAGGCGGTCGCAAGGGCGGGGCAGTATGTCGAGGCGAAAGCAGAAAGGACAACAGGACCGGGGACTGCCCGATCACTTCTCGACGGTCGCCGCGGACGTCCTGCGCTACTGCGAACCACGCCAGGGAATCTGGATGGACCTCGGATGCGGAGCCGCCGGCCTGGGGCTGGAGCTGGCTCGCGTCTCCAAGAGCACCGTCTTGCTCGTCGATCCCGATGTCGCTGCTCTGCAGCGCGCTGCGGGCGAGGCGCGGGCGGCCGGCCTGCATCAGCGAGTGTTCCCCGTGGCAGCACGAGCAGAGCATCTCCCTTTTGTTAAAGACAGCGTTGACCTGGTAGCCAGCCGGGGATCCATCTTCTTCTGGCACCAGCCGCCCGAGGGGCTGCGTGAGGTGCAGCGGGTCCTGCGGCCCGGCGGGAGGGCCATGATCGGCGGCGGAGTAGGTGAAACCTATCCTGAGTGGGCCCACGAGGAGTTCATCCGCTGGCGGTGGAATGGACTGCGCGAGCAAGGCGCAGAGGCGGTGGCGCACTTCGAGCATGTGACTAGTCCGGACACCTTTCGTCAGTGGGCGCAGCAAGGCGGCTTGCGAGATTTCGAGGTGGCCCGGGAGAACCAGCCGCCCGGAAAGGACGGCAACCCACGCCTAGGCATCTGGCTCCGTTTCAGGAAGCGATGCAGGTGATTGCTGTGACCAGCGTGATTCGAGTCCATAATCTCACCCGTTACTACGGCCAGCGTCTGGCCGTGGACCACATCGGCTTCGCGGTCCAGGCCGGGGAGATCTTCGGCTTCCTGGGCCCCAACGGTGCGGGAAAGACGACGACACAGCGGATGCTCATTGGGGTGCTGGCGCCGAGTGAGGGGAGCGCCTACGTGCTCGACCACGACATGGCCAGGGATCCCCTGGGCGCCAAGGAGCATGTCGGCGTCGTGCCCGAAGTCGCCAATCCCTACCTCGAACTTTCCGGGTGGCAGAACCTCATGCTCGCCGGAGAGCTTTACGACTTGGACAGACGCAAGCGATCCGAGAGAGCGGAGAAGCTGCTCAAGGGGTTTGAGCTTTGGGACCGCCGTGGGGAGCGCACGAAAAGCTACTCCAAGGGCATGAAGCAGCGGCTCATGCTGGCGATGGCCCTGCTTCACCAGCCGCAGGTCCTGTTCCTCGACGAGCCCACTGCGGGCCTCGACGTCGCCAGCCGCCGGATCATTCACCACACAGTCGAGCAGTTGGCAGAGCAAGGCGTCGCTATCTTCTACACCACCCACAACGTGGAAGAGGCCAACATGCTCTGCGACCGCGTGGCTATCATCCGCGACGGACGCATCGCCGCCATAGACAGCCCGGAGGCACTGAAGGCAGCCTTCGCCGGCAGCCAGTCCCTCCAAGTGGGTTTCGACAGGCCCGCGGATCCCGCCGCCATACGCGACTTGCCCGGTGTGAGCCGCGTTGAGAAAGAAGGCGACAAGCTGCGGCTCTACAGTTCATCCCCCGGAGCCCTCGCGGCCCAGGTCGTCGAGTTCGCTAAGAGACACTCTCTCAATATCCAAACCATAAACACTCTTGGCCCCAGCCTCGAGGA
>DAOVEW010000061.1 GCA_030668755.1 Bacillota bacterium
CTGTCCTATAACCACGACAAGCGGGTGTTCGTGGCGAGCTGGGACGCGGTGCTGCGGTACCAGGCGGTGGAAATCCGCGCGGACGGCATCCAGTACGACGTGGTCCCCAACGTCGTCTGCGCACAGGGCAATGTAACGCTGCGGTCGGGCTCTGAGGTGGTGGAGGCGGATGCGCTTCGCTGGGAGCTGCGGTCTGTGCGGGGCCGGCTGATCCGAGTGTCGGAGGAGGTGGAGCGACTGCTGGTGGAGGGGGAGGCGCTCGAAACGCGGGCCGACACGAAAGAGGACGCGTGTCTCTGGGAGCCGCTGCAAACCGATGATACGCGCACGTGGGTAAAGGCGCGGCGGGCCGTCATAGATCCGGGCAAGAAGGTGATACTCGATCACGCGGTGTTCTACGTGGACGACACACGGGTCATGAGCTTGCGGCGGCACGTCGTCGATCCGAAGTTCGGCGGGGCGCTGTTCGGGAACACGTTCGGGTATACCTCGACCGGGGGCGTGGACATCAACTTCCCGCTGTACTACCGGGCCAGCGGGCGCCACGTAGGGTCGCTGCATGTGACGCGCAACCGGGCGGTGAGCGGGAGCCAGTACGATCCCGGCTGGTCGCTGGGGCTGAAAGAGGAATACGTGCGGGAGGGGAAGCGGGAGGGCGCGCTGATTCTCGAAGACGTGCTGCACCCGGACCGGGGGATTCGCTGGCAGCACCGGCACCGGTTTGACGAGCGGAGTGGGGTGAACTTCGACGCGAGCGTCACCCGGTTCGACGAGGACAGCCCGCAGTTGCTGTCGAGCGGAGTGCGGTATTATCGGCCCGTCCGCGGGGGTGGGCTGTCGCTGAGCCTGTCGGGGAGCGACTACTCGGACTCGCGGCAGTACTTCGCGGACGTGGCCTACCGGCCCAAGATGCCGCGGGTGGGGTCGGGCGTGCTGGTGACGACGGTCTTCCATCTGCGCCACTCGCGCAGCATGGGGGAGGTGAACGAGGTCATCGTCGATCCCACGACCGGGGAGCCGATCGAGATCCGTCAGGAGTCGAGCGGCAGCACGACATCTCCGGGGGTGGACCTGAACTTCGATCTGCCGCGGAAGGAGCTGGGGACGGAGACGAGTCTCACCGCTGGCCTGACGACGGGATATGCGTGGGGGCTGGCGGGCGGCGGCCGGGGGATGCTGGACGCCCGCATGAATTTAATCAGACGGCTGGGCACCGCGGAGCACGTGAAGCTGAGCTATACCTACTCCTCGGCGGCGGCGGGGCTACAGCCCCTCATGTTCAGCCCCACGCGGCATCGGTTGAACTTGAGCGGGGCCATGACGGCCAGCGGCTGCCACGTGCGTTTCAACGCTTCGCAGGAGCTGGGCGGCGACCGCGTGTTCGGGTCGGTCAACCTCAGTCGGGCGCTGCCGTTCGGCGTGGACGCCGGCGGGCGGCCGCTGTGGACGCTGAGCGGGAGCCATTTCTTCTCTCGGTTCGGGGAGTACCGGATCGGGAGCAGCCGGCTGTCGCTCTCGCGGCTGTTCGGGCGGTACAGGATGGCGGTGTGCTACTCGCCGCAGGGCTCGGGGATCTACGACAACCGGCCGTGGGTGAGCGCGTACGGGTACGGGTACACGTATTCGGGGGGCCGACACTTCTGGATCGAGCTGAGCGCAGCGGCCTTTTGAGGGTGGGCGGGTCGGGCCGCAGGGTGGGTTCAGCGAACGCCCGTTTCTGTGCTATAATCGGGGTGGTGTAGGCAATGGCCCGGCAATTCGAGCTGGTCTCCGAACTCACTCCCAAGGGCGATCAACCGCAGGCGGCGGAGGCGCTGGCCGAGGGCATTCTGAGCGGGGTCAAGAGGCAGACGCTGCTCGGGGTGACCGGCTCCGGCAAGACGTTCACGATGGCGCACGTGATCGCGCGCGTGCAGCGGCCGACGCTGGTGATCGCGCACAACAAGACGCTGGCGGCGCAGCTCTGCGGCGAGTTCCGAGAGTTCTTCCCCAACAACGCGGCGGCCTACTTCGTGTCGTACTACGACTACTACCAGCCGGAGGCGTACATGCCGCAGACGGACACGTACATCGAGAAGGATGCGGCGATCAACGAGGAGATAGACCGGCTGCGGCATTTCGCGACGCAGGCGCTGTTCGAGCGGCGGGACGTGATCGTGGTGGCGAGCGTGTCGGCGATCTACGCGCTGGGCTGTCCGGAGGAGTACGAGCGGCTGACGTTTCAGGTGAAGAAGGGGGAGAGCTTCGACCGAGACCGGATGCTGCGGCGGCTGGTGGCGATGCAGTTCTCGCGCAACGACACGAATCTGACGCGGGGCCACTTCCGCGTGAGGGGAGACGTGCTGGAGATCCTGCCGGTGGACGAGGAGCGGATCACGCGCATCGAGATGTTCGGGGACGAGGTGGAGCGGGTCGCGTCCATCGATCCAGTGACCGGGGAGGTGGTGGACGAGCGAGACGGGTGCACGATCTTTCCGGCGACGCACTACGTGTCCGATGCGGAGCAGCAGGAGCGGGCCCTGGTCTCGATAGAGGAGGAGCTGAAGGAGCGGCTGCGCGAGTTTCACAAGCGAGGGCGCGTGCTCGAAGCGCAGCGGCTGGAGCAGCGCACGCGGTACGACATGGAGATGATCCGGGAGGTGGGGTACTGCGCGGGGATCGAGAACTACTCCCGCCACTTCGACGGCCGGGAGCCGGGGCAGGCGCCGTACACGCTGCTGGATTACTTCCCGGAGGACCTCCTCACCATCGTGGATGAGAGCCACCAGACGATACCGCAGATCGCCGGACAGCATTCGGCGGACCGGTCGCGGAAGGACAGCTTGGTCGAGCACGGGTTCCGGCTGCCATCGGCCTACGACAACCGGCCGCTGACGTTCGAGGAATGGGAGGGCCGCCTCGACCAGATGGTCTTTACGTCGGCGACGCCGGGGCCGTACGAGCAGCGGGTGAGCGAGCGGGTGGTGGAGCAGATCATCCGGCCCACGGGGCTCGTGGACCCGGAGGTGATCGTGCGGCCGACGAAGGGTCAGATTGACGACCTGATGGGGGAGATCGAAGGGCGGGTCTCGCGTGGGGAGCGGGTGCTGGTGACGACGCTCACGAAGAAGATGGCGGAGGACCTGGCGGAGTACCTGGCAGAGATGGACGTGAAGGTGCACTATCTGCACTCCGAGATACAGACGCTGGTGCGGTCGGAGATTCTGCGCGACCTGAGGCTGGGGGTGTACGATGTGGTGGTGGGGATCAACCTGCTGCGGGAGGGGCTGGACCTGCCGGAGGTGAGTCTGGTGGCGATTCTGGACGCGGATAAAGAGGGGTTCCTGCGGTCCGAGACGGCGCTGATCCAGACCATCGGGCGGGCGGCCCGGCACGTGTTGGGGCAGGTCATCATGTACGCGGATGAGATGACCGACTCGATGCAGCGGGCGATAGGCGAGACGAACCGGCGTCGAGAGCGGCAGATCGAGTACAACGAGGCGCACGGGATCAAGCCGGAGTCGGTGCGGAAAGCGGTGCGGGATCTGCTGGTGGCGGAGGTGGCGGAGGAGCCGGCGATCTACGGCGAGGGCGAGCCCGGGAGGGACCCGGCGGAGGTGCTCGCGGAGTTGGAGCACGACATGCGGCTGGCGGCGCAGGAGCTGCGCTTCGAGGAGGCGGCGAAGATAAGGGACCGCATCCGGGCGCAGGAGGGGGGAGCGACGCGACCGTCAAGGCCGCATCGTCGGGCGGCGCGGGAGGGGAAGCGGCGGAAGCGGTGAGGTAACGGCAACGGAGGGGCTTCGGCAGTAGAAGTGGCTGTCTCACAATTGCGCTGAGAGCCTCGCGAGACTAGAACAGATTCGTCGCCCCTAAGTCCGCCGTAGGCGGACCGGGGTGGCGGTCGCCAGAGGCGACCTAGCCACTTCGCTCAGGATGACACGGAGGGAGTCAGGCCTGCCGAACGAGAGAATGGTTCTGAAACATGGGTACCGATAAGATCGTCGTCCGGGGCGCCCGGCAGCACAATCTGAAGAACGTGACGGTGGAGATACCGAGGGACAAGCTCGTGGTGATCACGGGGTTGTCGGGATCGGGGAAGTCGTCGCTGGCCTTCGACACGATCTACGCGGAGGGTCAGCGGCGGTATGTGGAGTCGCTGTCGGCGTACGCGCGGCAGTTTCTGGGGGAGATGAGCAAGCCGGATGTGGACTTCATCGAGGGGCTGTCGCCGACCGTGTCCATCGACCAGAAGTCCAGGACGCGCAATCCGCGGTCCACGGTGGCCACCGTGACCGAGATCTACGACCACATGCGCTTGCTCTGGGCGCGGATCGGCCAGCCGCACTGTCCTGAGTGCGGCCGGCCGATCGTGCAGCAGACGGTGGAGCAGATCGTTGACCAGGTGATGCAGCTCGCCGAGGGGACGCGCATCCTCATCCTGGGTCCGGTGGTGAGGGGCCGAAAGGGAGAGTACCGGCAGATCTTCGAGGACATTCGGAGGCAGGGGTTCGCGCGGGTGAGGGTTGACGGCAATGTGGTCGCTCTGTCGGAGGCTGGGGAGCTGCGGCTGGCGCGGTACAAGCAGCACAGCATCGAGATCGTAGTGGACCGCGTCGTGGTGCGGGCAACGGCGCGGAAGCGGCTGGCGGACTCGATGGAGCTGGCCCTGCGCGTGGGGGCCGGGGTTGCCATCGTGTGTCCGGTGGGGGCGCCCGAGGCCGAGGCAGGCGAGATGGAGGAGATGCAGTTCAGCGAGCGATTCGCCTGCGTGCACTGCGGGCGGAGCTTCGAGGAGCTGCAGCCGCGACTGTTCTCGTTCAACACGCCGTACGGTGCGTGCCCGGAGTGTATGGGGCTGGGGACGAGCAATGAGCTGGACGAGGCGCTCATCATCCCGGATCCCCGGGTGAGCATCAACGAGGGCGCGATTCTGCCGTGGCGGAGCCTCAGCTCGCATTACCACAAGGCGTTGCTGCGCGCGGTGTGCGACGAGTTCGAGATCGACCGCGATGTGCCGGTGAAGCGGCTGTCCAAGAGGAAGCTGGGCGTGCTGCTGCGGGGGAGCGATGAGGCGGTGCAGGTGCGGTACCGGGGGCGGGGCGGGCGGCTGCGAATCTACAATGTGCGCTTCCGAGGGATCCTGCACTACCTCCAGAGAGAGTATGAGGAGGGGGAATCCATCAGCACGCGGGCCTACCTGGACGCCTTCACGGCGGTGAAGCCGTGTCCGGCGTGCAAGGGGGCGCGGCTGAAGCCGGAGAGCCTGTCGGTGACGCTTGGGGGGAAGAACATCTCGCAGGTGGCGGCCCTGTCTATACGCGGGGCGATGGAGTTCTTCGACGGTCTCTCGCTGACACCGAGGCAGCAGCAGATCGCGCGCCAGGTACTGAAGGAGATCCGCACCCGCCTGGGATTCCTCATCAACGTCGGCCTGGACTACCTGACGCTGGACCGCGCGGCGGCGACCCTGGCGGGAGGGGAGGCGCAGCGCATTCGCCTTGCCACGCAGATCGGCTCGGGGCTCATAGGAGTGGTTTACATCCTGGACGAGCCCTCGATCGGGCTGCATCAGCGCGATAACCGAAGGCTTCTGAGTACGCTGAAGAACCTGCGCGATTTGGGCAATACGATCATCGTGGTGGAGCACGACGAAGAGACCATCCGGAACGCCGACTGGATCATTGACATCGGGCCCGGGGCCGGGGACGAAGGCGGGGAGATCGTGGTGTCGGGGTCCGTGGAGGACGTGTGCGGAGCGCCGCGGTCCATGACCGGGGACTACCTGGCGGGCCGGCGGGCGATACCGATTCCGGCGCGACAGGAGAACAACGGCCACTTCCTCACGGTTCGCGGCGCGCGGCAGCACAACCTGAAGAACATAGATGTGAAGGTGCCTCTGGGCGTGTTCAACTGCCTCACGGGCGTCTCCGGGTCCGGCAAGTCCACCTTGATGGAGGAGATACTGTACCGGCGACTGGCCCATAGGCTGCACGGCGCGCGGACGGCATGGGGCGAACACGATGACATCGAGGGCGTCGAGCACATAGACAAGGTGATAGACATAGACCAATCGCCCATCGGCAGGACGCCGCGGTCGAATCCGGCCACCTACACCGGTGTGTTCGACAAGATAAGGCAGCTCTTCGCGCAGACGCCGGAGGCGCGGATGCGGGGGTACAAGCCGGGGCGGTTCTCATTCAACGTGCGCGGCGGGCGGTGCGAGGCGTGCCGGGGGGACGGGATCATCAAGATCGAGATGCACTTCCTGCCCGATGTGTACGTGCCGTGCGAGGTCTGTCGCAGCGCGCGCTACAACCGGGAGACGCTGGAGGTGACGTACAAGGGGCGGTCCATCGCCGACGTGCTCGGCATGACGGTGGGCGAGGGGCTGGAGTTCTTCAAGAACATCCCGCCCATCGCCTCGAAGCTGCGGACGATCCACGACGTGGGGCTGGACTACATCAAGCTCGGTCAGCCCGCGACTACGCTGTCCGGGGGCGAGGCGCAGCGAGTCAAGCTCGCCACCGAGCTGAGCCGCCGCGACACCGGCCGCACGCTCTACCTGCTGGACGAGCCCACGACAG
>DAOVEW010000062.1 GCA_030668755.1 Bacillota bacterium
TCAGCCGGATCGCCACGTTCGGATGTTCGGGCCCGTAGGCCTTCTCATCTATCGCGAACGCCCGCTCCAGATGCTGCCGGGCGCCCTTCAGGTCGTGGAGGGCCAGAGCCACGCCGGCCAGGTTGTTGACGCAGATCGCCACCTTCGGACTGTCCGGCCCGTAGATCTTCTCAGCAACCGCCAGCGCCCGCTCGTAGTGCTCCTGCGCCCCCTCCAGGTCGTCAAGCCTTTGAAGCACGTAGCCCACGTTGTTGAGGTCCCTCGCCACGTTGAGGTTGTCGGGGCCGTAGGCACGCTCATCAATCGCCAGCGCCCGCTCGAAGTGCTCCCGCGCTCCCTTGAGGTCGCCGAGTTCTCCAAGGACACCGCCCAGGTTGCTGACGCTTGCTGCGACGTTGGGATGGTCTGGCCCGTAAGCCTTCTCACCAATCGCCAGCGCCCTCCCGAAGAGCGACTTCGCCTCGGCGAACTCGGCGCGGGTCCGGAGGTACACTCCGGCTCGGTTCAGAAGCCGGCCGGCTTCCCGGGCGGCCACGCCGAGGCGGCTGGCATGGCCAGCGGCTGTCAGGGCGTGTCGAAGAAGGCGGGCCGACGGAGCCCAGGTGTGTAACTCCTCCGGAAGGAACGGGAAGGTGTCATCCAGGAGGCGCACCGCGACGGTTGCCCACTCACGCTTCGCTTGATCCGGGAGTCGGTCGCGGGTGGCGGCCTGGACGAGCCGGTGGAGGGAGAGGGCATCGCCGTCCTTCTGGAGGAGGGAGTAGCGGCGGAGGGCGGCCAGCGCGTCGTTGAGTGACACTGGATCGCGGGCCACGGCGGCGAGAGACTCGGGCAGATGGTCCGCGCCGTCGAAGAGGAGGGAGAGGGGAATATCATCTGGTGCGAGGTAGGCACAGAGGTTGAGGAGGTCGGCGGCGGGCGGGCACTGATCGCGCACCTGGTCCATGGCGAGCGTCCAGGTAGTAGCGACGGTCTGCGAGTATGCCTCGGGGGGTTTCTCTCTTTCCCAAAGCTCCCGGCGCCGAGTCTGGAAGAGCTTGAGGTACTCGGTCAGCCTGGTGCCGGCGGCCTCGACGTAGGCGGCGGCCTGCTCGAGGGCGAGGGGGAGGTCGCCGAGGGCGTCGGCGAGTTCGGCAGCACCCTCCTCCTGCCCGGTACGCTTGTGGAGGAAAGCGACTGACTCATCGCGGGGGAACTCGGGAACGGTGAGGGGGCTGGCGACAGCCCCCCAGCTTGGGTCGAGGGAGGTAATGAGGAGGTGGCCCGCGCCGCCGCGCGGCAGGTAGTCCCGCACCGCATCGGGGTTGGGCGCGTTGTCGAAGATGAGGAGCCAACCTTCGTTGTGCTCCAGCCAACGGCGGACGGCGGCGATGATGGCGGTCTGATCCGGAGCGTCCTTTTCCGGGAGATTGAGGGGTACGGCGAGGGCGGCGTAGTCGGAGGCGAGCTGGGCGGGCCCCTCGGAGCGGACCCAGTAGATGACGGTGTAGTCGGCGGCGTGGCGGTAGGCGTACTCCAGGGCAAGCTGGGTCTTGCCCACACCACCGAGGCCGTGGACGGCTTGAGTGAGGGCGGCATGGCCGCCGGTGGTAAGCGAGTCGCGGAGGGAGGTGAGGAGGTCGGAGCGGCCGGTGAAGTTGGGGTTGCGGGGGTGGGGGACGTTCCAGACCGGCGGCACGACGCCAGGGAAAGACGGACGAGCGGGGACAGAGCGCTCGGCATCCGGAGGAAACGCAGGCCTAACGGACGGCTTCGCGCGGCCCCGGTCGATGCCTTCTAGGAGCGCCTGGGTCGCGGCGTCTGCGGTCAGTCCCTTGAGGTCGATATGGATGATCGGACGTAGAAGCCCCTTCAGAGCGTCCGGATCGCAGTCGCGGACGCACACAGGGAGGAGAGTCCCCTTCTCCCCTTTGGGGTCTTGGGCGAAGGCAGCGGCCCACTCGGGCTGCGTGTAGAGCGCATCAAGATAGGCTTGCGAGAGAACAGCGATGGTGCGCTCGGCTTCTCTGGAGGCACGGTCCATCTCGAGGACGAAGTTGCCGCCGGGCCGGAAGTCCCATGCCTGGAGGATGGTAGTGTAGCCATTCTCCTCGAGGATCCAGGCGATCCATTCGGCCCAGTCGCGGTCGGCCTTGTTATAGCTTATGAAGAAGTCCTTCATAAGCCCCCTTTGAGTCGCTTTGGCTGTGTACGTTCTAGTGCTTGGTTAGGGTTCGGCAAGTGTGGCGGGGGTCCTCTTCTGCAAGAGGATGGCTTTCTCGGTGGAAGGCTCTGAGTTTGGGGTGGGGCTCGCCGAGTCGGTCCGGTTGACGAGGACGGGGGGCGCCCCCGCGGGGCGGGGGAGGCTCAGTAAGCGCGCCAACGCTCGCCTGCGGCGGGCGCTCTACTGGCCGGCGATCGTGGCGATGCGCCACAATCCGATTCTGGGTTCCTTCGGCCAGCGACTGCTGGCCGCGGGCAGGCCCAACTTCGTCGTCATCGCGGCGGTGATGCGGAAGCTGCTCCACCTGGCCTTCGGCGTGCTCAAGCATGGCCGACCCTTCGATCCTAACTGGACCGCTTGTCGCACTTGACACGCGACACAGTATCTACGAAGCCGGGGCTTGGGGTCACGGCCATCCCGCGGTGTCCTCGTTGCGGGCCGCGATAGGCCTGTGCTATAATCGCAGTCGTTATGTCCCAATCAAGGAAAAAAGTCATCTTCTCCGCGATGCAGGTCACCGGCAAGCTCCACCTCGGCAACCTGGAAGGAGCGCTGCGCAACTGGGTTCGCCTCCAGGATGAGTACGAGCTGTATGCGGGTATCGTGGACCTGCACTCTCTCACCACCTCGTTCGAGGACACTAGTGAGATTCTGCCCAACATCCGGGACGCAGCGATAGACTACCTGGCCGCCGGCCTGGACCCGAAGAAGACGGCCATCGTGGTGCAGTCGTGGGTCCCCCAGCACTGCGAGCTGCATACGCTGCTGTCCATGATTACTCCCGTGAGCTGGCTGGAGCGGGTCCCCACCTATAAGGAGAAACGAGACCAGCTACACATCGCCAGCCCCTCCTACGGGCTGCTGGGCTATCCCGTGCTGATGGCCGCGGACATTCTCGTGTACCGCGCGCACGTCGTGCCCGTCGGCCAGGACCAGGAGCCGCACCTGGAGCTCACGCGGGAGATCGCGCGGCGGTTCAACCACCTGTACGGCGAGACCTTCCCCGAGCCGCAGTCCATGCTCACCGAGTTCGCCGTTCTGCCGGGGCTGGACGGTCGGAAGATGAGCAAGTCCTACGGCAACTGCATTCACCTCTCCGACACGGCCGACGAGATGCGGGAGAAGGTCCGCAGCATGTACACGGACCCGAAGAAGATTCGAAAGAACGACCCGGGACACCCGGAACAGTGCCCGGTCTACGCCTACCACGCGGCCTACGCGCCGGACACCGCCGCCGCGGCCAAGCCGGAATGCGAGGCCGGACGGCTCGGCTGTGTGGCGCACAAGACGCAGCTTGCCGACATACTGATCGAGTCGCTGGGTCCTATGCAGCAGCGCAGGGCCGAGTTCGCCGCGAATCCGGACTACGTGGACAAGGTGCTCCGGGAGAGTGCCGACCGCGCCCGCGAGAAAACCTCCCAAACCATGGACATGGTTTGGGAGGCGATGAAGCTTCGGTAGCGCGGATAGGGCCGTCGCCCTCCCTGCGCCCGGCCATGTGATCGAGAGTTCCCTCTCCGCGGTGGTGGGGCGGACAACAACCGGTTATTCCTTGGCGCTCAAGGGAGATGGTGTTGTCCTGGACAGCGGCCGCCATACTGGAACCCGAGAAGGGCTGCCGCAAGATCATAGGATATCGGGGCCTGCGAATGCCTACCCTTCGCTCGGGGAGCAGTGGTTGGCTGCCTGGCAATCGGCTTTCACCGGTTGACAATAGCCTCCTCACAGCGTAAGCTATCGGTGACAGTCGCCCAGAACCATCAGACGCCTCAGGCAAGCCTTACACCAAATCCGGGACATGATCCTAGGGGGGACCAGACACATGGATGTCTCCGCAGTTGATCTAGTTCACCTGGCGCAGGCACATTTCGAGATTCTAATCTCCCTCGGGTCAGTTGCGGTAGCTATGATGGCGTTGGCTCTCGTCGCATTCCGAGCCTCCGGGCGCGCTGTGGGACAAACGAACGGACATTCAGAGTCTCATGTCAATTCAGGCCCGGAGGCTACTCTGTTGGTTGCGCTCCTATGCGCTGTGTTTGCATGCATGGGCACAGCCTTTCTGTACTCGTGGGTCAAACCCGTCGCGACGGCAACGGGCGATCACAATCGCGGCGGGCGCACCACCTCGTTACCCGCTTCTTCCCCGACCCCAGTGCCGTCTGCCATGGCGCCGCACCAGGCGCCTACTGCACATTCCGCTGGGACCTCCGAGATAGCGGAAGGTCGAGAGCCTGTGTCGAATGACGCCGAGAAACGGTCTAGCTCACTACATCGTGGCAGGCAGCTCTTCATCCTGGCAACAGGTGATTTCATGCTGGCGGCCCTGGTACTAGGATGGTGTCTGCTCTTCATAGTGAAGATAAGCGGAGGAATGCCCCACCGCATCCTAGCAATCACAATTGAGGGGGGCATACTGGTCGCTGGCAGCATGTACCTAATCGTCCTGGTCTGGCACATGCAGCCCGACCACGTAGGGTCTGTGCTAGTACCGTACATAGGCCTGCCGGTGGGCATTATTGTGCTGTGGGATAGGCACAACTTGTGGCCGGGACCCCTGCAGAAGCTTCGGCACACAGCGCTCACGGCAGTCCAGTATGGCGGCGTGGCTGTCTCGGCGTTCGTGCTCCTGACCGGGATCATCGTGATGCTGATCGCAATGGGCCCGACGAGGTACACTGAGCCCATCCTGTCATGGTGTGGACTATGAATCATTCACGCCTCCCTGCTCTACCTCGTCGCCGCGTTCTTCGTCCTCCCCACTATCGCGCAGTTTGCAGAGACAGTGGATGAAAGGACCGCTTTGACCAGCAACTGATCCGTCATGGGCGTAGCCTATGCTACCGAGTTGTCGGTAGCACAATGGCTTGGCCTTTGACACCGACGCTCGCCGGCCCCACCTGTTAGGCTGTTCGTCTGCTCCGTAGGGCAGGAGCTTGCCTGTACAGCTTGCCTCCCGCCCCTGTAGAGCGGGCAAGTTGCTGTGTGTCCTGAGTCTGCCCGAACGCACGGCCGTCATCATCTACCTTCTCCCAGCAATGAGATCCCCGTCCCGACTCGCAGTGACTCCCCACCACTGGACACCCCAGCGCAAATGAGGCAATACTAGACGGGTGTTCTGGCCAGAGGCGCAAGGAAGCCCTAGACACAGCAGCAGTCAGAGTTGCGGAGGCGGAAATGACCGTACCCGGGAACATCGTCGAGAACGCGGCAGCGCATCCGACCATACCTCCGGATAGGGTGTTCACCGGCCATCCCGTCAAGCTGGCCATCTTCGAGGGCCCCCTGGATTTACTGCTCCACCTCATAGACCGGGATGAGATAGATATCTTCGACATCCCGATAGAGCACATCACCAACCAATACCTCGAGCATCTCTCCAAGCTCGAGTCCCTGAACCTCGAAGTGGCGGGCGAGTTCCTGGTAATGGCGGCCCAGTTGCTGGAGATCAAGTCGCGCATGTTGCTGCCGGCCGACGAGCAGACGAAGGGCGAGGAGGACGAAGAGGTCGGCGATCCTCGGGCCGAGCTGGTGGCTCGGCTGCTCGAGTACCGGCGGTATAAGCACGTTGCCGAGGAGCTGCGGGCCCGCGCGGAGGTGCAGCGCTTCGTCTTCTCCCGCCGCGAGCTGGTCAACGGCAATGGCAACGGAGATCACCAGGACCAGCCCTGCCTGATGCTGAACGAGGTGTCCACCTTCGATCTGTGGGCGGCCTTCCAGAGTGTGCTCAGCCGGGTCAAGGAGCCGCGCGAGGGCGCGGTGACCAGAGCTCGCTTCACCGTAGCTCAGAAGATGGCAGCTATCGCCGCTCGGGTCCGCTGGGCCGAGGATGGCATTGCCTTCCTCGACTTGTTCGACGAGAAAGTGACCCGGATCGAGGTGATCGTGACCTTCCTCTCACTGCTGGAGCTCATCCGCCTTCGCCGCGTGCGGGTGGCGCAGGAGGGGCTGTTGGGCGACATCCGGGTTTACGCGATCGCGCAATCCGCTGACCGATGACCGATCAGGAGGCGCAGTCCACCGGGCCGGACGAGGCGCTGCATCGAGCGCCCGCGTCCGATGAGGAAGCCTGCCACAGCAGTGGCGGCGGGGACGTGGATCCGGGGCTGCGGGAGAAGCTCCCGGCGCTCGAAGCGGTGCTCTTCATGGCCGCGGAGCCGCTGCCCGTCGCCGAACTGGCCGAGATCCTCGACGCCACGCCGCAGCAGGCGGAGATGCTGGTGCGTCTCTTGACTGCCGACTACGAGGGCCGAGGCATTCAGGTGACCCGCGTCGCCGGCGGCTATCAGGTCTGCACTCGCCCCGAGTACGGACCCACTGTGGCCAAGCTCCACAAGCCCGAGCGCTTCCG
>DAOVEW010000217.1 GCA_030668755.1 Bacillota bacterium
GCGTCCCGCGAGCTGTCGAAGATGCACGTTCATCGCGCCGGCGTTCGCCACCGCGCGGAAGAACTCCTCCACCAGCTCGGTCTCGAAGGTCTTGATGCGCTTGGCGCGAAGCTCGATTCCATAGGCGAGATAGGGGCGGCCGCCGAGGTCGAGCGCACACATGACGAGGGCCTCGTCCATGGGGCAGATCGCCCAGCCGTAGCGGCCGATGCGCTCCTTGTTGCCCAGGGCCTTCTGGAGCGCCTGGCCGAGGACGAGGCCGACGTCCTCGACGAGGTGGTGGTCGTCCACGTGGACGTCCCCAGTCGCCTCGACGGTGAGATCGAAGCCCGCGTGGCGCGCGAGCAGGTCGAGCATGTGGTCGAGGAAGCCAATGTCGGTTCTCACACGGCTGCCGCCTTTGCCGTCAAGGACGAGGCGAAGCGATATGGAGGTTTCTTTGGTCTTCCGGTCAATGTCGGCATTTCGCATGTGATCCTCCCCCGCCGGGTTGGTCTGCAGCCGTGTACCACATCCCTTCGTGGGGTGGGAGAGAAGGTCCTGCCCAACGGGGATGGGTGGCGGGGATTGGTGTGGCCGCGTACAACGGGGCAGGAGGCAAGTGGCTAGGCCCTTTGGGCCGCCACCCCGGCCCGGCTCGGCCGGGCCTAGGGGCTCCTGCCGAACGGGCGTGCGCGTCCTACGGGTTTTTAGGAGCGGTGGAGGCGCGCTTGCACGGCGCGGAGGTGCGCGTCGAAACCCTCGAGGTCGGCGAGGGCGCGCAGCGTGTCGAGGTTGCCTCGAAGCACCTGCTGTGAGGTGTAGACAATGCTGGAGCGTTTCATGAAGTCCATCGTCCCGAGGCCGGAGGAGAAGCGGGCGGTGCGCCCGGTGGGAAGCACGTGGGAGGGCCCAATAACGTAGTCGCCCATCGGGACGGGGGAGCTGGAGCCGAGGAAGATGCAGCCGGCGTTCCGGACCTTGGCAAGCTGTGCGAAGGGCTCGGCGGTGCAGATCTGTACGTGCTCCGGGGCCATTTCGTTGACGACCGCGCAGGCTTCGTCGAGGTCCTTGGTCAGGACGACGGCGCCGAATCGCTGTAGTGCCTCGCGGGCGATCTCGCGGCGGCTGAGGTGCGGGAGCTGCGCGTCGATCTCGGACTGCACGGGGTCCACCAGGTCGTTCGCGGGGGTGAGCAAGTATGCGGGGGAGTCGGTCATGTGCTCGGCCTGGGCCAGCAGGTCGGCGGCGATCAGGCGCGGGTCGGCGGTCTCGTCGCCGATGATGGCGACCTCGGAGGGGCCGTAGAGGCCATCTATGCCCACGGCTCCGTAGACCATTTTCTTCGCGAGCATTACCCAGATGCCGCCGGGCCCGAAGACCTTGTCCACCTTGGGAATGGTCTGCGTGCCATAGGCGAGCGCGGCGATCGCCTGCGCGCCGCCCACCTTGAAGACCGGCGCGACGCCCAGCTCCGAGGCCGCGGCGAGGGTTGCCGCGGGGATCGCTCCATCCTTCCCCGGGGGGGTTAGGAGGGTGATCTCCGGCACGCCGGCCACCTGCGCGGGGACGACTGTCATGATGAGCGATGAGGGGTAGACGGCGGTGAAGCCCGGCACGTGGACGCCGACGCGCTCGATGGGAGTGAACTTCTGCCCCAGCAGGGCTCCGGTGTGCGCGAGGTCCATCCAGTCCGATGGGAGCTGTTTCTGGTGGAAGCGCCGGACGTTGGCGGCGGCGTGTCGAACCGCGGCGAGGAAGTCCTCTCCGACTTCGTCCCGCGCGGCGGCGGTCTCCTGCTGGGTCGCCGCGAGTCGGTCGGGTGCGGCGTCGGGCCAGTCGAAGCGGCGGGTGTACTCAATGACGGCCTCGTCGCCGCGGGCGCGAACCGCTTCGATGATGTCGCGAACAGCCGCTTCTTGCTCGGCGGTCCCGAGCGCGGGCCGCGCGAGTTCCTCGGCGATCTGGCGCGGCGTTCGAGAGCGCGTGTTGATGATGCGCATGGGATCGTCTCCCCTCCCGCGGCTACTCCATCCAGATGGCATCGGCGCCGAGCAAGTCCTGGACGGCCTGGGTGAAGCGCCGATCTCGGCTGACGAGGTAGTGGGGCCCGAGGCGGAGCCGCCGCTCCTGCCGGCCCATCTGGAGGTGGAGCAGGACCTCCGTGTCGCCGTGGAACCGGCCGATCATCTCCTTGAGCCGGCCGACGGCGTTCGAGGTGGGCGCGCCCGGCACACGAATATGGACGCGCCCGGGTGACGAGACAGGCTTGTCGGGAACGTTGTTCGCCGCGGATGTGCGGTTGGTGTCGGTGGGTCCGTTCCGCCCGGAACGGGCGCTGCGGGGGCCCCGCGAGTTGTTAGCGGTGCGGATGCTCGCCACGGCGTCGGCATCGTCCAGCGGCGCGATGGCTTCGGCCAGAAGACGGTGCTGGCCGCCGGGCTCCCGGTCATCCCGCCAACGGTCGTCCATCTCTGCGCGGCCCCTCACGACGACGATGGCCTGCTCCGCGAGCGCAGCGCTACACTTCTCGTAGGCGTCCGGGAGCAGGGTCGCCTCGACGACGCCCGAGAGGTCTTCGAGGATGAAGTGGGCCATCATCCGGCCGGCGCGAGTCACGCGCTTGCGGTAGGATGCGATGATGCCGCCGACGAGGACGTCTCCCCGCGCGGCGCCGGCCGCCACGTCGCGGATGCTGGCGGTAACGAGCTGAGAGAGCTGCTCTTCCACGGCGCCGAGCGGGTGCCCGGAGAGATAGGCGCCGAGCCTGTCTTTCTCCATGGCAAGCAGCTCGATGCGGGGGTACTCGGGCACGGCTGGGAGCGCAGGGGACAGCGGCTGCAGGGCCCCACTTCCGTCGGCCTGTCCGAACAGCGATGTCTGGCCGGCCTCGCGGTCGCGGTAGACCCGCGCTCCCCAGTCCATGGCTTGCTCTGCGGCGGCGACGTTCTGGGCGCGGGAGCCTGTGAGCGAGGAGAGGGCGCCGGCGCGGGCGAGGCTATCGAGGGCGAGCTTGCTGAGCTTGCCGGGCTCGAGGCGGGCGGACATCTCGAATATGTCCCGGAACGGCCCCCTGCTGGTGCGCTCGGCGGCTATGGCCTCGACCGCGGCGCGGCTGACGTGCTTGACGCCTGCGAGGCCGAATCGGATCTTGCCGTCCTCGACAGTGAAGCCGGCATCGCCGGCGTTGACGTCGGGCGGGAGCACCTCGATTTCCATGCGGCGGCATTCCTGAACGTAGAGGGCGACCTTGTCCTTGGCGTCCATGAGGCTGGTCAACTGGGCGGCCATGAACTGGGCCGGATAGTGGGCCTTGAGGTAGGCGGTCTGGTAGGCGTTGATGGCATAGCTGGCGGCGTGGGCCTTGTTGAAGCCATAGCCGGCGAAGACCGCCATTTGGCGGTAGACTTCCTCTGCGGTATCACGCGGAATGTCGTGCTCGTGGGCGCCGTCGAGGAAGTCGCCGCGCAGGGCCGCCATTTCGTCGTGCTTCTTCTTGCGCATCGCGCGGAGCAGGGTCTCGGCCGCGCCCATAGGGAAGCCGGCGAGGTGGCGGGCGATTTCCATCACCTGCTCCTGATAGACAATGACGCCGTAGGTCTGCTCGAGGGTGGGCTGGAGCGCGGGGTGCAGGTAGGTGATCTTGCGCGTGCCGTGCTTTCCCGCGATGTAGTCCGGTATGCGCGCCATGGGGCCCGGGCGATAGAGTGCGACGAGGGCGATGATATCCTCGAGGCGGTCGGGCTTCATCTCCATGACGACCTGGCGCATGCCGCTGCTCTCGAGCTGGAATACCCCCGCTGTCTCGCCCTTGGCGAGCAGCTCGAACGTCAGGGGATCATCGAAGGGTATCTCGTCGAGATTGATTTGCTCCCCGCGAGTGCTTTGGATGAGCTTGAGGGCGTTTTTGATCACGGTGAGCGTGCGCAGCCCGAGGATGTCCATCTTGAGGAGGCCGACGTCCGCGACGGCCGCCATGTCGAACTGGGTGGTGAGGCCGTCGCCCTCGGTGGAGCGCTGGAGAGGGACGACGCGCTTGAGG
>DAOVEW010000329.1 GCA_030668755.1 Bacillota bacterium
CCGGCGCTCCGGCAGCCGCACGCCCCACGGCGGGTTCCCCAGCACGATGTCGTACTTCCTCCGCGGTGCGGGTTCGGCGAGCGCGTCTCCCACCCGCACCATCTCCGGGGGCAGGACCGCCGGCATCCCGGGCCGGGAGGCCGTGAGCCACACCGCCAGCCGGCAAGCCTCCGCGGCCGCCGGGTTGCGCTCCACCCCGAGAACGCACTCGCCGGCCGCCGCGCGGCGCGCCGCGTTCTCCTCCGCGCCCTCGCCAGCCGCGCGCGCAATTGCCTCCACGACCGCGACGGCAAATGCCCCCGCGCCCACCGCCGGGTCCAGCACTCTCAGCGTCAGCGCGTCCGCGGGTCGGGCGCCTCGCCCCTCTAGCACCCCTCGCACCACAGCCCCTGCGACGACATCCGCGGCCCAGCTCGGGGTGTAGTAGCTTCCGCTCGCCCGGCGGTGGCCCTTCTGCCGCGCGATCTCCTCGCAGAACCGCGACAGCCGCTCCGCGGCGGGCCGCGGCCCCGGCCGCCCATTGCACGCGCCCAGCGCCGCGCGCACCGCACGGTCCACCCATCTCTGCCGCACCTCCGGCCAGGCGATGTCCGGCAGTCCGATTCGTTCCCGGAGATCCTCGAACACAGACCCCAGGTCAAGCGCTCTTCGGTGCAGCGCCCGCCTCTGCTCCGCCGCGGCCAGCCGCGCCACGGCCCCGGCCAGCGGCGACGGGAGCAGGTCCAGATGGAGCGCCTCGATCAGGAAGTGAACCCGCAGCGCGAGCGCGTCGGCGGCCGAATAGCTCGTGCCCGATCGCCTCACCGCTCCTCATACTGCCGCCGGTAGTATGCGCGGTAGAGCTCCCCCGACTTTATCGGCTCCCACCACCACCGATTCTCCGCATACCAGCGCACCGTGGCCGCCAGCGCTTTGGTGGCGTCATATCGCGGCTCCCAGCCGAGACCGCGAAGCCTGCTCGAATCCAAGGCGTATCGCCGGTCGTGGCCCGGCCTATCCTTGACGTGCTCGATCAGGGACTCGGGCTTGCCGAGCTCCACGAGGAGGAGGCGCGCCATCTCGATGTTCGGCATCTCGTTGCCGGCGCCGATGTTGTAGACTTCGCCCGGCTCGCCCTTGTCCAGTGCAAGCAGAATCCCCCGACAATGGTCCTCGACATGCGTGTAGTCCCGAACCTGCATGCCGTCCCCATACATGGGCAGCGGCATACCGTCCAGCGCGTTGGTGGCGAACAGAGGCACCACCTTCTCCGGGTACTGATAGGGCCCGATGTTGTTCGCCCCCCTCGTGATGACGACGGGGGTCCTGTACGTCGTCCAGTACGACAGACACAGCAGATCGGCGCCGGCCTTGCTGGCCGCATACGGGCTGCTGGGCCGGAGGGGAAACCCCTCGTTCGCCGCGCCCTCCAGGATGCTCCCGTACACTTCATCCGTGCTCACCTGGAGCAGCTTGCCCACCGTGCCCTCGCGAACTGTTTCGAGCAGTACGAACGTCCCCTCCATGTCCGTACGCAGGAAGGCCATCGGCTCCATGATTGACCGGTCTACGTGCGTCTCCGCCGCGAAGTTCACGATGACATCACAGCCCGCCGCCGCTTCCGCCACCGCCTTCGCGTCGCAGATGTCGGCCTTCACGAAAGTGTAGCGCCGGTCGCCCTCGACATGCTTCAGATTGGCCAGGTTGCCCGCATATGTCAGCTTGTCGAGGTTCACGACCTCCCACCCGGGCCGCTCCGCGAGCACCAAGTGGATGAAGTTGCTCCCGATGAAGCCGGCTCCCCCCGTCACGAGAAGCTTCATTGTCTCCTCCTACACGACATGATCGCGGAACCGGTGCACCACTCGCTGCGCCGGAGCGTCGAAACCTTCTCCCGCGGCCTCCAGGAACTCCCGCACGAGCCGCCACCCCAGGTACGCTCCGGCCCGCGAGGGCCACTCGCCTCGCTTCGCCTGCCCGTACAGCACCCGCGCCGCAATCCCCTCCTCCTCGGAGTTCAGCAGGGGGGCAATCGCCTGCCGCAGCCTAGCCTCGTAAGTTCTCATCGCGGCCACCTGTCCCGCGCGCATGAGCAGGTGGTCGTGCTCCGAACGCTCCGGGAATGCCCGCGCGGCGAGCTCCACTGCGAAGCCCTCCTCCACCAAGCGTTCGCCGAGCCGCTTCGGACTTCCCCGTCTCCGACGATAGCAGTGGCCGTACTCGTGCGCGAGCAGAATCGGCACGAGCCTGAGGCTGCCCAGCCGCTCCATCCCGATCCCTATCGCCCAGCGGCCCTCCACCTCGAACGCGAAGCCGTCGGGGCTGAAGAACCCCACCATATAGTAGATCTCGGGCTCCGGCTGCATCGGCAGTACGCCTTCACACTGCGCCAGCGTTTCCCGCGCGAGTTCCGCCAGATCATCCTCCTCCACCACCATCCGCAGCAGACCGTAGTCCTCGGGCCGGACCCGTCGCACCCGATCCACCCACACTTCCTGCGGAAGTCCAAAACACTGATCCCACCAGGCCGTGACAACCGCGCGGTGCGGCCCCAAGTAATACTCCTCGTATAGCTGCCACGCATCCCCTCCGCGCTCGGCAAGTGCGTCCACGAAGCGCAGGAAGTCTTGATATATCAGGTGCGCGCCCACCGCTACTCCGTCCCGGCCGCCTCCGCCTTCGCCGCCCGCCTCAGTCGCTCCGCGATATCCTCGGGCACCCGCGCCGTCAGCGCCACTCCCTCTGGCCGATAGTCCTCGGCCAGCACCCGTCCCCGGGTGTGGACCTCCGACACCAGGCCCTGCGCGCTCCACGGCACCACCAGCTCCACCGGCACCAACGACTGCTCCAGCCGTTCCCCAATCAGGTGCAGCAACTCCTCCAGCCCCTCCCCGTCCCGCGCCGAGATTGCCACGCCGTGCGCCTCCCGCGCCATCCGCTCCTCCAGATAGGTCCGATCCGCCACCAGGTCGCACTTGTTGAA
>DAOVEW010000194.1 GCA_030668755.1 Bacillota bacterium
CCCGCTTGGGTCGGGGATCGAGCCCCCCCCCCAGATGGGCTCCCCGGGGGGTGTTCTTTGGGGTTGGGGCGCGGCGCGGCGCCTCCCGCCACGGCGGCCCGCCAGGGGCAGGCCTAGCCGCCTGCTGCAAGCCGCTGCTTCTCCTTTCCGCCAGCAGGGGTGCACTTCAGATGCCATTCCCTCTTGCGTGCTTCTCTCAGCGTCTCGTATGACTCAGTGTGGACGAGTTCAAACGGCCGATATGCTGCCGTCGATCTGCTGTAGCCAGAGTTGTGCTGGTGCAGTCGCTTCTGCACGCCCTTGGCGGTACCGACGTACAGGATGCCCTTTGGGATGCTTCGCACGATGTAGACGTGGTGCACGTGATGCTCCCTCAGGGGATGGTACCCCAGGCAGGATTCGAACCTGCGATCCGGGCTCCGGAGGCCCGTGCCTTATCCACTTGGCCACTGGGGCAACCAGTGGGATTATAGTCGGGCGGCGGCCGGGGGTCAACTGCGCGCGGGCCGCGCTGGGCCGCGTGTCTGCTATGTCTCGGCTCAGACGAGGCCGGTGTCGTCGGAGGTCATGGTCTTGCTCGCACGGATGGCGGCCTCGGCGATGGAGAAGATCCAGAGGACGAGGAGGAGGCCGACCCAGACCGCGGCGACGCCGCCAAACAGGGTCGAGAAGAGCGCCTCGGCGTCCATCTGGGAACCGTAGAGGCTCCCCATTGGGGAGACGGGTCGGGCCGCGATCTCGGACCGCATGGTGAGGCCTGCGAGGGCGAAGAGAATGAGGTAGGCGATAACCATGGCGAGGCCTTTGAGGACTTCGCCGTTGTAGACCTGGCCGAGGCCGGGGACGAAGAAAGAGAATAAGGCGGCGTAGGCGGGGTTGCGCCGCGGGCCGGAGGGCGGGGCTTTGCCCTCCAGGAGGGCGCGGGAGAGCTCGGCGGAGCGGCGCTTCGCCGCGCGGGCGAGGGCGGCGCGCCCGATCTTCTCCTCCAGGACGCCGCGGGTCTCGTTGAACTCGCGCGCCCGCGTGTAGCTCTGGATAGCTTGGTCGAAGCGGTCTGTGTCGAGCAACAGGTCGCCGAGGAGTTCGTGGGTCTCCCAGTTGGCTCGATCGAGAGCGAGCGCCTGCCGGACGAGCTCGACGGCCTGCTCCGGGTTTGCGCGGGCCCGCAGGAGAGTGGCGCGGCCCAGCAGCTCCCGGACCTTGGTCTGAATCTCCGCTCGCGTAGGTTCTTCCGACATTTCAGGTCTTGCCGGCCACCGCCACGGGCACTGTGGCGGCGTCGCTCCAGAGGCGCTCCAGGTTGTAGAAGCGGCGTTCCTCCTCGGCGAAGATGTGCACGATGAGGTCGCTGTAGTCGAGCAGAATCCAGCGCGCGTCGCGGTGGCCCTCGACCGAGTAGGATCGAAGGTTCTTCTGCTGAAGCGCTTCCACGACGGCGTCGGCGAGCCCCCGGATATGGACGTTGGAGGTGCCGTGGCATATCAGGAAGTAGTCCGTGATGAGGGTGAGCTCGCGCATGTCGAGCAGCACGGGTTCGACGGCCCGCCGGTCAATGAGAGCGGAGTGGGCGCAGAGGGCCTTTTCCTCGGAAGAGATTTCCGGCTTGGGGGATGGCTGGGGAGCGCGGCGAGGGCTCATCGTGCGCTGCCTGCGAGGTCGCGGCCGAGGATGACGGTGAGATCGGCCTGGCTGTCGGGGTCAGGCGCGGAGGACACGACGCCGGCGCCAAGCGCGGCGGCGAGCTGCTGTGCGGCTCTGCTGTGGCCGCGATGCTCCAGGATCACGGTGGTGTCGGACATCTGCTCTGCGTTTCCCACTGCCACCACCTCGTAGGCCGTTCTCTCGAGCCGGGCTGCCGTGCGAGTGGCGAGGCCGCTGAGATGGGTCGCGTTCAGCACGGCAATGGTTGCTCCCTCTCCCCAGAGGACTCGGTCCACTGCTTGCTGGACCTCGCGGGCGTCGAGTTCGAGGACGCTCTGGTCGTTGACGAGCCGGGGGCGACCGGGGACGGTGGCCATGCGAATGCCATCGCGGCCGGCGGCCCGGAGGACCTTCTTGAGCGAAAGCATGTCGCGGACGGTGAGGTTGGTGGTGACGGTCTCGACAAAAGTGTCGGCGAGCTTCGGGATGCCGGCCAGACGATCGGAGGAGAGGAGGTGATCGGCCGCGACGGAGAGGAACTTGTGCTGGCGCTCGATGCGGCCGAGATCGCCTTGGGCGTCGTGGCGGAAGCGGATGTAGCCAACCGCCTGCCGCCCGTTGAGGTGCTGGCGGCCGGGCTGGAGGTCTATGACGAGATTCTGGGCGCGATCCCGGTAGTACATGCGTTTCTCGACCTCCATGTCGATACCGCCCATGGCGTCCACGAGTTCAACGAGCCCGGGGACGTTGACCTCGACGTAGTAGTCGAATGGGAAGCCGAGCAGCAGCTCGACTGTCTCGATCATCAGGGGGAGGCCGCCGAAGGAGTGGGCTTCGTTGATGCGGCGGCTGCCGAGGCCGGGGACGTAGACGCGGCTGTCCCGTGGGATGGAGAGCGCGGCGATCTCACCGCTGCGGGGCCAGACCACTACGGCGATGACGGTATCGGCGAGGCCTCGGCCCTCGGAATCGTCCACTCCAAGGGCGAGGAGGGTAACGCGCTCGCGGCCGCCGAACGAGGGCGCGAGGATCTCGGAGAACCAGTGGGCTTGGCCCGGCGGGCCGCCCCCGGAAACAAGACCCAACACTGCTCCGCAGAGAAACACGGGGATGCCGGCAGCAACCCAAATGAGCCACCACCACTGGAAGGCCAGTCGCGTCTTGGTGGTTATGGCTGCTTCAGCGTTCGATGTGAGATCGGTCATACGGATCGCCCGTGCAGCAGGCGCACGGGCCGCGATGCACTCTTAGGTCCCTGTTCCCTTTGCTCCAAGGCTTCCCGCTCAGTTGGGCTGTGCCTTCCGCGCAATCGCAAGTGGGTGCTACAAGCGCTGGGGGCGCGGTCGCGCGGGGCCGACGGTCAGCCGGCGGCCGCGGATCTCGTGGCCGTCCATCAGGCGGACGGCCTCTTGCAGGGCGACGCCGTCCACCTCCACGAAGCCGTAGCCTCTAGAGCGACCGGTACGCTGGTCAGCGATAATGCGGACTGCGCCCACCGGGCCGGCTCTCGCGAAGGCCTCCGCCAGCTCATCTTCCGTGATCGTCCAGGGGAGGTTGCCAACATAGAGAGTGACCGCCACGTTTGCTCCACCTCCCTCCCAGCAGCATATCCTCACGCCCGGGACACCGGCTGTGGGCCGATGTCGGTCTCTGCGGCGGGCGAGCCGCGATCCGTATAGAGACCGTAGGCTGCGATGTAGCGCACCACCGCCTGTGGTGTAAGATACCGCAGAGACTCGCCAACGCCTGCCCGCCTTCGCAGTTCGGTGGAAGAAATCTCGAGGCCGGGGACGCGAAGGACGTGAATCCTGGCGAGCAAGTCGCGAGGCAGCGCTTCTTCGAGTCGGCGCAGATCGTGGCCCGGGCGGGTGACAGCGATGAACTCACAGGACTCGGCGAGCCGCTGGGGCTGGCGCCAGGTGAGGATCTCGAGGATGGCGTCGGCGCCAGTGATAAAGTAGAGCTTGGCGTCGGGGCCGAGCCGGCCGCGGATCTGGGTCACGGTGTCCACTGCGTAGGATGGGCCCGGGCGGTCTATCTCGATGCGAGAGGGCTCGAAGGCCGGGTTCGAGGCGACTGCAAGAACGACCATTTCGCAGCGGCGCTCGGGCGGGGTGACGGGGTAGTCTTTCTTGTGGGGCGGCCGGCCGTTGGGGACGAAGATGACGCGGTCGAGCCGGAAGCGCAGGCGGGCTTCCTCGGCCGCGACGAGGTGCCCGAGGTGAATCGGGTCGAAGGTGCCACCCATTATGCCCAGAGCGTCAGCCATTCCGATCAGCGCCTCAGGTGCGAATCTGGCCATCTCCCATGATGACGAACTTGTAGCTGGTCAGCTCGGGCAGGGCCATCGGCCCGCGCGCGTGGAGCTTCTGGGTGCTGATGCCGATCTCGGCGCCCATGCCGAACTGGCCGCCGTCGGTGAAGCGGGTGGAGGCGTTGACGTAGACGGCGGCGGCGTCCACCTCTCGGGTGAACCGGCGGGCGCTGTCAAGGTCGTGGGTGATGATGGCTTCCGAGTGCCTGGTACCGTAACGGTTGATGTGAGCGAGGGCCTCGTCGAGGC
>DAOVEW010000201.1 GCA_030668755.1 Bacillota bacterium
GGTGTCATATCCGTGGGCTTCGGGGACAGGAGGCAAGCTCCTGCCTCACCCGGTCTACTCGGCTTCGGTACCGCTCCCGCCGGAGGCGAGCAAGCCGCCGAGGCAACCGGCAGCAGCCGCGGCGTGCATCGGTCTCAAACCCCGCGATGGGCGAACCAAGGGACGAGGCTGCCGAGCCAGTCGTGGAGCAGAAACGACATGCGGCCGATGAAGAGAGAGAGGCGGGCCATCACGGTGTTGCCGAACATGGCGCCGAAGGCGATCATGAGGAACCAGCGGCCAACAAGCGATGCGCGCCCCAGGTTGCGCCCGAAGCGGCCCTCGTGAGGCACGGAGAAGAAGAAGTAGCTCAGCACGGTCACCAGGATAATTACGAACAGCCAGTTCTGCAGAACCACGGAGAAGAAGAACTCCTGAAGGTTCATGCCGGCCTGCGCGCGGACGGACTTGAACGAAGCCGTGACCTGAGGTGCAAACAGGGGGAAGAACTGGCGGAAGAACGTGCCGGAGGCGGCCCCGATAAAGAGGCCCATGACCAGACGCGCGAGCCACGCGAGTCGGCGGCTGTAGATGAAGTAGAACAGGAAGCCAACGATGGGCGCGAAGATCCAGTACCAGCGCCGCTCGTGGATCATGGGCGCCCACCACTTGCCCTCTAGGTTCAGCGTCCAGGTCGCGACCAGCAAGTACCCGGCGCTGAGCCCCACGAAGATGTGCTCGAAGAGCCGCGAGATCGGGTTCTCGCGGTGGAGGATCGTGTACACCCCGAGGGTAGCGATGGCGGCGGCCCAGAGCACGTAGACGTCGGGGTTCACGATGCGCGCTCCCCTCTGCGGCCGCGGGCCAAGAGGTAGCCGAGGTTGCCCACGATGATAAGGGCGATGATCAGCACGTGGGCCCAGGACTGGACGTTCATAATGTCGCTGGCCTTGCCGGGGCGGTCAACGAGCACCTCTAGCTCCGCGGCTCCCTTTGCGCCCACCAGCATCCCCTTCATCTGCCCGGAGTCGAGATAGGGATAGTAGATGGGGGCCATGACAGCGGTGTAGGCGGTGGCGAGCGGAGTGCCGTAGGGACCCTGGATGAGCCCGATCCACATCTCGGTCATTGCCGACAGCCCCGTGACGATGACCACGAGGCCGACGTCCTTGATGTCCGCCACGCCCTCCATCATCGGCAGCTCGGTGACCGGTTTGCCGTAGAAGTCATCGCCGACGGCCTTCGGGACGTTCTTGCCGAGGGCCATAAGGACGTTCTCGTATCCGTACTTGTAGCCCCAGTTGCACCAGTCAACGCCGTACTCGGCGCCGTACTCGCGCGCCGCCTCTTCGGCGAGGTCGTTGGCGAGCTTCACGCCCATGGGCGGCTGTAGGTTCATGATGGCGAAGCGCTTCCGGTGCTGGAAGCAGGCGTGCATGATCGCCTGGGTCTGTGGGGCCGTCTCGGCCTCGGTGCTTGCGTCCCAGTCGGTGGATATGACGACGAGCTTGTCGTCGGGGACGGCGGCGATTGCGTCGTAGACTCCCTTGGTAGCCGAGCTGGGGACGACGGGCAGCCGGATGGGAAAGAGGAGCTGCCACGCGACGACGCCGGCCAGCAAGAGGTAGATGTAATGGCGCGGGATTCGCTGGATGCGGTGCCAGAAGGAGCCTTCGGGGGAGCGGTCCACGCTAGCTCTGCTCCGTGAAGAAGGTGCCGCGCTCGAGGCTCAGCCAGATGCGCAGCGACATGGCGAGCGCGCCGATGGCGACCCCGAAGACGATGCCGCGCTGCGCGGGCATGTTCAGCCAGCGCATCACCCACTCGCCGAGCACCTCGAGGCGGAAGAAGGCCCACCCGGCATCGACTGGAATGCTGCTCGTGAGCCAGGCGCCGAACGGCACCTGGCCGAGCATGACGATGAAGGCGGCGGCCATCATGAGACCGGCCTCTGCCGTTCTGATGCGGAACGCGCGGTAGGCGGCCGACGCGATGTAGAAGGCCAGCAGGGAGAAAGTGGCGGCCTGAAGCGGCGCGAAGAGGCCGTTGAAGAGTATCTCGTAGATCCCCTTGGGCCAGGGCACGACTTCGGGAAGCGGCTGTGGGAGATGCAGGTAGTGCTCCCACAGCCCGAACACCAGCATGGCCAGCATGGCCGCAAAGAACGTCAGGCTGTTGTGCCAGCCGGGCCGGCGCTGTGCGACGTTTCGGCCGTGCACCTGGCAGAGGCTGTAGATGCCGAGGCCGACGGTGAACGCGCCGATGATAGCGATCATAGTGCTCACCGGCTCGATCCAGTCGGTCAGGAAGTTCTTCGCGGGATCTCCCTTGACCGGCCAGAAGAACTCGAGGCCGAAGAAGAGCCCGGCCAGGAAGGTGACGAGCGCGATCAGCCACCGGCGGCCGCGGGGGCCGAGGGTGCGGTGCAGCGCATAGAGGATGGCGACGCTGATGATCGCGGCGAGGACGATCGCGGCCAGCAAGACGCCGCGATTGGGCGCCGGCTGGAAGAGAGACCAGACCGACCGGAGCAGCGCCATCTTCAGCCTCCGCCTCCGAGCCAGACGGTCAGGAAGTGGCCCGGTCCGAGCGCAGTGGTCAGGCCGATTCCCACCGCCGCGAGCGCGATGAGAATCGCCTTCACGATGTCCTGACCCACGAGGCTTCCGGTGAGGGTCGGCTCGCGCGTCAGATAGGCGCTGGCTGCGTAGTACTCATCCCCGATAACGACGTAGTCGCAGGTGGCGATGAAGAACGGTATCTGTGTCGGGTCAGGGCAGCCGGCCACCTGGACCGCGCCGAGCGCCCGGCCGTTCTCGGTCAAGATGAGCGACTCGGCGTAGAAGCCGCCGAACAAGAAGTTCGTCGCCACGTGCTCCCGCGCCATGACGCCGACGGTTCCGAGCCCGTAGGCGAACTGCTCGTCTGATATGAAGCGCACGTCCTCGGGGCGGTAGAGCTCCGGCCGACCCGCGGCATCATATGCCTCGCGGGTCGATTCCTCGGCAACCGGGTAGACGGTGGGAGAGCGAATGGCGACTATGACCCGGGTGGCCTGCGCCGCCGCGAGCTTGATGATGTAGGTAAGGATCGCCAAGGCCTGGAGGGTGACGATGTTGATGCCGTCCAGGCCCGGGGAGAAGAGGATCGGCCGGCCCATCTCCGTCGCCCGTCCGACAGCATCCTCGATAGCGGTGAGCCCGGGGATGCGTCGGATGAACATCGCGCGGCCGCGCTGGGCAAGGATCACACTGCCTACGATGATGGCGCTCATCGCGAAGAAGGCTATGCGCATGAACCAGTTTGCGTGCTCCAGGCTGCCCATTTCAGTCCGAGTCCTTGGCGCTCAGTTCGCCGATGCGCGCGACGAGACGGTCGAACGCCTTTGGGTCAGCGACGACCTCGGCGGCGGCCTCGATGTCCCTCGGCGGGAGAAACACGCTCAGGAAGGGACGCGCGAACAAGGCGGTCTGGCCCAAGAGGAAGCCGAGAGGGCGGTTCAGCTCGAGGAAGAGCGCGGCCGGGGCCTCGAGACGCCGCGCGACGATGCCGCGGGCGAGTCTCTCTATGACCTGATTCTTACATACCTCCTGCTGGGCGCGGTCCGCCTGTGCCTGGGGATGTGCCCGCAGGAAACTAAACAGATGCGAGATCGTCTCCACCAGCCGCCTCCGCTTCGGTATGGTGGGCGATGGCCGCCATTACCTGGTCTGCATTGTCCGCAAACCAGAGATATATACCACGGTAAGCTTCCAGACGCGAAGGCCGGGGGAGAGGGCTGAGCTTGACGCCGAGGTCGTCCTTCACCACTCGGCGCACTTGCTGCCATGCCATCCGGCGCCGGTGGATCGGCCCGCGGGCCTCGACGCCCTCGGCCGCGACCGAGTACCGCACGGGAAAGAGAAAGTCGCTGACCGAGGCCACCAGCAGCGCGAGCGCCGCGATGCTCCAGAACGCGCTGCCGAACCCATAGCCCGCCGCCCCCGAGGCCCCCAGGATGACAGCAACGAGCACCGCAGTCTGCCGCGGCCGGCGCCGGGCGAGGTGGACGGTCCACTCAACTGACCCGTTCGGCAGGAGCTTGTCTCCTGCCATTTCTCCCTCCCCCCGCCTACAGCCCCAGTTCGCCGCTGATCCCCTGCATAGCTTCG
>DAOVEW010000257.1 GCA_030668755.1 Bacillota bacterium
CAGGTGCGGAAAACCTTCTATGAGGGTACGATCATTCCGCTTCTGGTCTCGATCGCCGACATTCTTGAAGCCCGGCTGTTCGCGGGTCGGGGCACATCGCAACCGCGAGGTGCAGCGGTATGGGGAGCCTTCGATTTGGCCGGTATCGCGGCCCTTCAGGAGGAGGATGGTGCTCGCCGGGAGAACGCCGCGAAGGATCGGGCCCTCGGCGTACCCCTGAACCAGATCATCGTGCGGCACGAGCTTGGCTACGAGGCGCAGGGTCCGAGCGGAGATGTCGGTCTGGTCCCCATGAGTCTCCAGACGGTGGAGTCCGCAGCGATGGAGTTTGAGGATCTGGAACCGGAACCGACTCCAGACAAGCCGGAGCCTGACGAGGAAGACGCTGACCGCGCCGTACGCCGGGATCCGAAGCGTGAGATCCAGTGGCGCACCTACATCCGTGCGGTGCATCGCCCGGGCGAGAAGCGGATGCACGCTCGCGTGCGAGGCTGGATCCGAGGTCGGCGAGCGGACACGCTCCGCGCCCTTGAGGAGATGAACGACGGACGCTCTGCCCGGGCGCTCTCCGACGACGAGGTGACCGCTTGGCTCGCCGAGCAGAAGGACCGCTGGCACGGCCTGCTCGCAAAGCAAACGAAACCGGTGACCGTCTCCATCGTGGACTCGATGCTCGATCGAGTCAGCGGGCAGATCGGCGGGTTGCAGGTCGTCGACATGGAGCACCCGCGCGTGCTGGAGCACATCGAGGCGCAGGGCGGCGCCAAGATCAAGACCGTCGAGACTGTGCAGAAGCAGGTCCGACGATCTCTTCTCGCCGGGCTCGCGGAGGGCGAGAACCTAGCCGACCTGCAAGACCGTGTCCGGGGCGTCTTCCGGGTCGCGAACAATCGATCGCTCACGATCGCTCGGACAGAGACCGGGGCCGCGGCCCAGGGCGCGAAGCAGATCATCTTCGAGGAGGAAGGGATCGAGCGGCATTCGTGGCTCACGAGCGGTCTCGATACGGTGCGCGACACGCACCAGATCGACGGCGAGATTCGCAATGTCGGCGAGCCGTTTTCGAACGGCTTGCTGCATCCGAACGACCCGAACGGAGCGGCGGAAGAAGTCATCAACTGCAACTGTGACACGTTGGCGGAGGTCTGAGATGGCGCTGAAGCGAACGAAAATCAAAGGCACCGAGCACCGGGCCGTGTTCCCGTGCGCCGTCCGGGCCGTCGAAGGGGCCGAGCGCACCCTCACCTTTGTCGCGTCGACCGAAACCGTTGCGTCGGACGGCGACATCATCAAGGCCGAATCCTGGCAGCTTGAGCGGTGGCTAAAGAATTCCTCCGTACTCTGGGGTCACAATTCGTATGGCCTGCCGATCGGGGCCGGGGTCGATGCCCGGATCGAGAAGGACCCGCCGCGGCTCGAAGTGGACATCAAGTTTGCCGGGCTTGAGCAGATGCACGACTTCGCGGAGACGGTTTATCAGCTCGCCCTCACTGGCTTCATCCGCGCGGTGTCGGTTGGATACCGGATCGACGGTTACGAGAAACCGGACGACGAGGAGAAGGCCGCGCTCGGACTCGGTCCGTGGGGCGTCGTGGTCACGAAAGCGACCCTCTTCGAGGTGTCGGTGGTCACGGTCGGCGCGGATCCGGATGCCTTGATCAAGGATGGCCAGGTGCCGCGCGAGGTACAGGGGCAGCTCCTGGCGGTGCGTGGACTCACCCGCGACGAGGATCTGCCGGCATTTGACGAGCTGATTCGGCGGCTCCCCGGCTCCATCACGATGCACGAGGGCCCCGAGGCGCGCTCTGACGACGAGTCCAGGGCGGCCCTCGCGGACCTCACCGTAGCGGTACGCGAACTCACCGAAGAGATGAGCGATCTCCGAGAGGATCTTCGAGCTGTTCGGCCGGTGTCGCACGACACCCTGAATGCCGAGCCCGCACGCTCCGACGACCTCGCGGGAGTCGAGTCACGAGTGGAACGAATGCTCACAGGAGAAATCGAATGAGCGACGAAACGAAGACAGCCTCGGAGCGGATCGAGGGCAAACTCGACGAGCTCGGAGACAAGTTCAAGGGGCAGATCGACGAGTCCGCCGAAGCCCTGAGGACCGAGAACGCCGAACTCAAGACCAGGCTCGATGCGGTCGAGACCAACGTTCGCGAGCGGATCACGCGCGGGCCTGAGATCGCCGACGACAAGCCGAAGCCGATCAGCATCTGTCGCCTCGCCCAGGCAATCGCGACGGGAGACTGGTCGCAGGCGGGCTACGAGCTGGAGTGCATCCAGGCAAGCCGCACGCTGGCCGCGGGCACCGACTCGGCAGGCGGCTACGTGGTCGCCGCGGAGTACCTCGCGAACGAGTTCATCGAGATGATCCGCGACAACTCCGTCTGCTTCGAGGCGGGTGTCCGGAGGCTCTCCGGCCTGACCACCTCCCCGGTCGAGATCGGGAAGCAGACCGGCGGCGCGACCGCCTACTGGGGCGCGGAGAACACCGCGATCACCGCGAGCGAGCAGACCTTCGGCCGGGTCGGCATGGTGCCGCACCCGCTGACCGGGCTCGTAAAGGTGAGCAACCAGCTCATCCGCATGAGCAACCCCAGTGTCGAAACGCTGATCATGGAGGATCTCGCGGCCGTCCTCGGCCTCAAGCTGGACCTCGGCATCCTGAAGGGGACCGGTTCGAGCAACGAGCCTCTCGGGATCATCAACACCGCGGGCATCAACACGAAGTCGATGAACGCGACCGTGACCCTCGCGCTGATGGAGGACATGCTCTACGAGCTCGACAAGGACAACGCGCTCAAGGGGAAGCTCTCTTTCGTGATGCACACGCGGGAGTGGAGCACGATCCGGGCGCTTCTCATCGCCGCGGGGATCACCTTCAACGCGTGGGGCAAGGGTGTGGGGAAGGAGCTTTTCGGCTACCCGGTCCACACCACCAATCAGCTCTCCATCACGATGGGCGGCGGGTCCGATGAGGGCGAGATCCTCTTCGGGAATTTCGCCGACTGCATCGTCGGGGAGTGGGGCGCGATCGAGTTCATGGCCTCGCAGCACGCGAGCGATGGTTCCGATCACGCCTTCACGCAGAACCAGACCTGGATCCGCGCGATCCAGCTCGTCGACGTCGCGGTCCGTCACGCGGTGAGCTTCTGCTACACCGTCGACGCCCGCGCCTAGGAGACCGACTGACCCGGGGTCGGCATGGTGTCGGCCCCGGCGACCCGCACATCAGGGGCGGTTAACCGTCCCGGGCCTCGGGCCCTAAAACGGGAGGACGAGACATGAAGTACTCAGCGGATGAGTTCTGCAAGTACGCGCCGAGCATCCTGGCCGCGGCAGTGACGGACGCCTCGACCGACGGGACCGGCGTGGACTGCAAGGGCTACGACGAATGCCTGGTGACGTTCGACGCCATCCTGGCGGCGGCGAGTGCCGAGGGCGACGTCCACATCGAGGAGTCCGCGGACAACTCGACCTACGCGGATATCACGGGCGCGGTGT
>DAOVEW010000263.1 GCA_030668755.1 Bacillota bacterium
AGGATTCGAACCTCCGACCCGCTGCTTAGAAGGCAGCCGCTCTATCCACTGAGCTACGGGCGCATTCCCACCATATCATACCATGCCACCCGGGAGGCGCGCCAATCGCTCCGGCCGACTGCTCAGCTCAGCTTCTCCAGCTCGGCCTCCACAATGGGCACGATGTCCGACGGCCGGTAAGTGCGGTGCTCCATCTGCTGGATCGTGATACTCCTCCCGTCGAGATGGAACGTGGACCGGCCGTTGATCGAGACCACAGTCCACGCGACCCCGACCTTCTCGCGGTACTGCGCGGCGTCGGGGCCCATGAGGTCCACGATCGTCAGGTAGATGTCATCGGGATGGGCCTCGTAAGCCTTCTTTACCTCGGCCTCGGTGGCGGCGTGGCAGCCGTGCGAGATGGGGAGCACCGCGATAATCTCGAGCTTTGCGCCTGGCTTGCCCAGCACTTGGGTTTCGGCGGCGCCGCCGCCGCCGGGCGCACAGTCAGGCCCGCCCGCTAGCTGCGGACCCGAGCCGGACTCGCCCGCCTTGGGCTGTGTGGTCAGGTACAGCATGACCAGCGCCACCAGGATGAGCCCGAGAATGACGGCGACCTTCTTCTCACCAGAGGGCATCTGCTGAACCTCCGCTTCTGAGTCTCCGGACAGGGATGGCGCCCGGCCGTGACCGTGGTGCCGGGGCGGCCTGCCTCTTCGCGTTATTGGGTGGAGCGGGGAACGGGGCTCGAACCCGCGACATTCAGCTTGGAAGGCTGACGCTCTGCCAACTGAGCTATCCCCGCACTCCCAGGGGATTATACCCGCAGGCAAAGAGCAGGGTCAAGCGGGTCTGCCACCGCACGGCACAAGGTCCTATTACGTGTTATGCCGCGCGCAATGGTCGGCTGAGGTCGCATACGCTACGTCGGAATGCCGAGCGCCGCGAGCTGGCGCCGACAGTCGTCGAGGTCCTGAAACTGTACTGCGTGCCAGCCGGCTTTTCGGGCGCCGGCGACGTGCTGTGGTGAGTCGTCGATGAAGAGGTGTTGCTCGGGCGGCTGCCCGGTGAGCGATTCCACATGGCGGTAGATCTCCACGTCGGGCTTGTGCATACCGACTTCGTTGGAGAGCACGCAGTGGTCGAAGAGAGGAAAGATGTCAGGATATTTCTCGCGGATCCAGGCGACGTGTGGCTCGTTCGTGTTAGAGAGAAGGACGCGAGGGTGCGGAGTCCGCCCGACGAAGTCGAGCATCGGCGGGTTGGGTGTGAAGATGTCGTTCCATGCCAGCCGAAACTGGGCCGAGGTCATGTCCAGTTCGACGTCGCGGACGAGCTGCTCGTAGAGCGCGTCGAAGTCGTCCCCTCGGTCGACGCGGAGGCGTTCGTAGTACTCGGGGAAGAGGCGTGTGAGCTCGGTGTCGGAACGGCAGTGGGGCTGCACTCTCCGGAAGAAGAGCGCTTCGTCTACGAAGAGCAGCACGTTGCCGAGGTCGAACGCGTGGATGGGAGACATAGCCGCCGCTTTCTTCACGCTCCGTGCACCGCTGGTCTGAGGATTCGACCTCTTTGAGCGGAGACCTCCGAGCAGGGGACGGGTGGAGGATCGGAGCAGCGGAGACGAGAAGGGGAAGGACATGGAGCCGCAGCCGCAGGGGAGGGCAACACTCGCGCCGCGAGTCGGGCTTGCTGCGATCTTGATCGTCTACGGCGCGCTCGCGTCGGTGCAATCGTTCGCGACGCGGCTTCAGTGGGGGCCGGATGAACCTGCGCACATCATCTACATACAGTCTCTCGCGCTGGACGGGCGCTTTCCCGAGCTTGCGTACAGCGTCCAGGACAACGTTTACGTGCCCGGCGCGTCGCGATCACACCAGGCGCAGCACCCGCCGCTTTACTACATGCTGGCGGCCCCGGTGTGGCACGCATTCTCCGCCAGGCCGGTCCAGACCGTCTCGTACGTAGACAAGCGGAGCGCCGAGTCGCACCGTTTCTCCGTTCCGGGAGCGGTGCGGCCGGTCCGCCTCGTGTCGGTCGTGCTCGGTGCAGTGACGCTGCTCTTCGCGTGGTGGACCGCCCGGACAGTATTCCCCGGCCGACCCGTGGTCTGGCTCGGGAGCGCTGCGCTGACGGCATTCACGCCCATGTTCACCTACATGAGCGGCGTCATCAACAATGATGCGCTGCTGGGGGTGGTCTTTGCTGCGACTGCCTGGCGGTGGGCGCGGGCGGTGCGGTTCGGGGCCGGCGTGCGCGACCTCGCGATCTTGGGTGTGCTGCTGGGGATTGGGCTGAACGTGAAGGAAACGGCGCTCGGGCTCGCCGCCGTATCGGTCGTCGTGCTCGCCATCGAGCCCGGTGCGAGATCGCTTGGACAGCGCGTCGCCCGGACGGCGCTGGTCCTGGGCCTCACCGCGGGACTTGGCGGGTGGTGGTTCGTCCGGAAGTGGCTCGTCTACGGGAGTCCCTTCGTGTACCCCTTCCATTATCCGCTGCTGGGGCTGCCCGAGCCTGAGAGGTTCGCGCTGATGTGCGCAATGCCGGCCCGCATCCTCATGTCCACCTTCGTGCCGATAGATGTGGTCATGGGATATGCGAACATGCACCTCGTGTACGGCTTCTTCGCAGGGCTGGTCGTGCTCTCGGCCGTGGGCCTTGGCGCAGTTCTGGTGCGCCGGGAGAGGCACGGTGTGGCGCGCTGCGAGGCGCAGTCCCTGGTTCTCTGGCTCCTGGCGGGCGCAGTCGTGCTTGGCGGCCTCGTGCGGAATCTGCTGCTTGTGGACTGGCGAATGGGCACGAGCGGCGGCCGCCTTCTCGTGTGTGTGCTGCCGCTGGCGGCGATGGCATCGGCGCGAGGGATCGGTGTGCTGCTTGGGGACGGGAAGTGGACGAGCGTGGGCCTGGCGGCGATCTGCGTCCTCATGCTCGGCGTGAACGTCTACGCGATCTGGGCGACGGCGGCGCAGTACGGGACGCTGGGGTGGTAGGGCGAGGGATCGGGGTTTCGTTGGACGTCGCGCACAAATCCGTGAAACCTCTTGGCCCGTTTTCGCGTCTAATTAGGTGAGGCAAGTAATGCAGGGGTGCAGCATGAAGACCCTCACGGCTCGCGTAGACAACGGGGAAACAGGACATGGCTCGCCCGCCGAGGGCCTGGCGAGGGAAATGGACACGCACGCCGCCAGGTACCAGCGCATGACCGAGGAGCTGGGCTCCAAGCTGCGGGCCGAGAAGACCAGACTGCGCACGGCATGGACAGCGGGCCGGCGGCCTGAGAACGCGCCGCCGACTGGGTAGACTGCACGGCGAACTGACAGGGTGAAGAGGAGAGGGCAGGACAGGACGAGCGTCCTGTCCTGCTTGCTTTGCATTCTAGGGGCCTAGAAACGTCTCCAGGCCGTCAAGGAGCATTTGCACCGCGATCAGGGTGAGCACCATTCCCATAAGGCGCTGCACCGCCGCTGCTCCTCTCTTC
>DAOVEW010000299.1 GCA_030668755.1 Bacillota bacterium
CGGACCTCATGTCATCCAGAGCGGAGCCGCTGGTGCCGAGGAGATAGAGCTGCTTCTCGATATAGGTGTCGAGGTCGAGCTGGGCCGTCACATCGGTGGGAATCCCCGCGAAGATGTTGATGATGGCGTTGGCATCGGCCACCCCGACGGCTCGCGCAACGAGCTCGGGAGCGGGGACGAGGAGCACCACATAGTCGAACGGTCCCTGGGCCTCGCTGTCGGCGGGGTCCAAAGCATCAAACGCAAGCCCGTTCCGCTCGGCCAACGGCGCCGCGACCCGCTGGAGAGAAGCAAGCCGCCGGGGATCGAGGTCGGCGGCGTGGACCTGGATGTTGGAGACGCCTCGGCAGAGGGAGCGGACGACGTGCATCATACCCATCGGCCCGCCGGCGCCCACGACATGGATTCTGTCACCGCTGCGAATCTCCCCAGAGGCCGGTATCGAGTGCATGGAGGCTGCTGGGTCAGATCCGACTGTGCCGACGATCCTGATGCCGCTGTAGTGCACGCGGCCGACCGGAACCGCAACGGGTCGCCCGAATCGCCCGCCACAGAGGGCGATGTTGACGAGCCCGTGAGGAGCTGCTTTCGGCAGCACGGATTCGAGTGTGTCGGCATTGGCCCCGAAGTACACTAGGTCGTCGAAGCTGGTACTCGGGAGCTGCTCGACAGCGGCGGCTCGGGTCAGTGCGATGCCGAGATTGTCCGGCACAGCCGCGGGGCCGACACATACCAGCTCGCCCGGAGCCCCCGAGGTTGCAAGGAGGTTGCCGATGGCGGTTTGAGGCAGGCCGGGCTCGACAATCACGAGCATCCGGCCGCCAGGCTTCAGCGTCTGCCGCTGCTTCTCCGCGTAGGCGTCTTCGACGCAGGCCCAGGGCTCGACAAGCGCGAGGGCGGAGGCGGACATGGCCTCGGAAGCGGGAAGGAGCATCAATTCACCGCCTGGTGAAGTAATGGCCCTCTGGTCGAGAAGGACGTACTCCTGAAGCGCTCCTTCGAAGTTGTAGCCGAACGCGGCGTTGGCCTTGGCGGTACGGAGCCAGCGGTAGTCAGTCTCCACGACATATCGCTCTCCGGGCTGCAGCGCGGGGACCTGTTCGCCGACCGCGGCAATTCGCACGGCGGCCTCGTGCCCGCACACGGTGGCCCGACCGCCGGGGACGTAACTTGGAATCTGCGCGAGCGTCTCCCGATCGAGCCCTGAGGTGATCTCGGATTTGCGCGGGTGGTCTGCGAACTGCTTGACCAGCTTGAGGTCGGAGAAGCAGAGGCCCACGGCATCCACGCGGCAGAGGATCTGGTGAGGGCCGGGCAGCGGGACCGGCTTCTCAGTGACGAGGCGGAGGCGGTCCGGCCCCACTAGCTGCACCGCATGTTGTGTTTGCGGGATTCGGTCGCACATGCCAGCATCCAGAAGCCCGGTCAAGCCGCTGTCCTTTTCAGAACCGCCTCCGGCGCGGCCTCCGGGCCCAGGCCTGCCAGGCAGTCCTCTGTGTCGGGCCGCAGACGGACTCCGAGCGCCTCGAAGAACCCGCTGCGGCTCTCTCTGTCCGGAAAGTGGTTCCGCGCCCACTCGCTGGTGTATCCGAGGCCTGAGGAGCGCTGAAGGACGGAGTGCGCATATACGATATGCGCGCCCTTGAGGAAAATCGGAGCCAGAGGCGAGAGTTCATCGCTGTCGAGATCATCAACAAACTTCTGGCCCGGGCTGTTCATCTCGGTCCCTGCCACAACTATCAGGCGCAGTCGCTCGGCGATGTTCACAACCTGGTAGAGGTTGTCGAGCTTGACGTCGCGTGCGCCGGGCGTGTAGCTGCGGTCGGGAATGACGTTGACGGCGGAGACGCCGCTGTCCATCTCGACGCGAAGCAGCTCCTCGATTCTGCGCTCGCCGTCGGAAGTTCCGTCGAGCCAGGTGTGGGTGGGGATGCCGCCGGCTGCGAGAATGAACCGGTTGGCCTCCTCGAGCCTGGGGAAGGAGCCGGCGTCCGGCTGCACATACCCAACGCCGTCTTGCTTCATCGTCTTCGCGCGTATGAGCTGTTGGAGCCGGGTGCCGTCGGGGATGTCCAATTCGCCGGCATCGAGGCAGAGCTTGCGGCTCCAGAACGCGGCAAGCTCTGCATCAGCGGGAAGCACGTGCCGGGCCTTGCGAGCGTAGGCAAGGCAGATGTGGCGCTCGGTTGCGTTGCCGGAGGGGGTGAGGGGAAGCACGTCAGCGTCGTAGTCCAGGACGACGGGGTCGAGATAGGCATTGACGCGGGCCAGGAGGTCGCGGTTCCGCTGCGATGAGGTGCGTCGCAGGCGCGACAGGAAACTCTGGAGCGGGGGAGCGAGATCGGCCGAGGGGAATCCAACGCCCATGTGATAGGAGATGCCGGGCTCGCCGGGCGAGTTGATGACGTGATCGGCGAACTCGGGCACGAAGACCCGAGTCTCGAGCCCGCAACAGGCTTTCAGCCGGAGCAGCGCGCCCGCCTCCAGGAACTCCTCGAGGCCGTCGAGCACATCGAAGTCAACTATTTCGGCGACGGCGAGGCCTTTCCGTCGGGAGAGCCAGGCAAACCTGGTTGGGGAATAGCCGTACGCGTTGTAGGAGAAGAAAGTGTGGCAGTGGAGGTTGACGTCCGTGCTGAGGCGGGGGAGGGCGAGCCGCGCCTGCTCCACCATCGCCACGAGAGAGAGAAGAGATTGCTTGCGATCTGCGGGGTCAAAGCTGTCGAGCCGGCGCTCGAGTCGCTCCAAGTCGCGCCCTAAATCGCGGTCCAAGTCGCGGCCCACTGCAGACAGCCCTCTCTCGGATGCAGGTTCTCCGCAAAGCGCACCGTATCGCCCGACGCCGCGAAGGTTCACAGTTTACACCCCGATGGATGCCGTTACGCTCGCCGACGAAGGCATTGGGCCAATCAGACACGCGGGACGGGTGGGCCCGCCTCTCGCCCACCTGCCGTTCTCCTGCGGCGGGCATGATAAAGTGGCCCCGCGAATGCCGTGCGTCCTGTAAGCTTTTGAACCTGCCGAAGCAGGTGGGCGCCGTGCTGAGCGCCCGCGGGAAGCCCGGGCGGTCGCCTGGGCTGCCACTTGGACGCCAGACCCTGGCTCCCAAGGTATAGGTGTTGGCTCAAAGCTTGTGAGGACGTTCACGCACACCGCAGGGCCCAGCATGTTCGTCCTACTAAGATGATACCATA
>DAOVEW010000314.1 GCA_030668755.1 Bacillota bacterium
CTCGCCGCGGGGCTGCTGCACGTCCACCTGCTCGTCGGTGCGGCAGACGATAACAGCCTTCCCTACCGCGTACAGCGCGACCCCGAGCGACCGGCCTCTCTCCCCGCGCTCGAAGACCTCGGCGCCGAGGTCACCTTCGTCAGCGAGTCCGCCGATCACCTCCTCGTCAGCGAGCTCCTCGAGCGACGCCTCTCCGAGTTCGAGACCGACTCCAGCGCGATCTTCGCCATCGGGCCCCGCGCCATGCTCAAGCGCCTCGCAGAAATCGCCGCCGGCCGCCTCCCGCTCCAGGTCTCCCTCGAAGAGCGAATGGCCTGCGGCCTTGGCGCCTGCCGCTCCTGCGTCGTCCCCGTGCGCTCGGACGGCGGCCCGGCCTACAAGACCGTGTGCCGCGATGGCCCTGTCTTCGACGCAGCCGAGATAGATTGGGAGCGCCTCGAACCATGACTGCCCCTGACCTCACCGTACGCATCGGCTCGATGACCATGAAGAACCCGGTCGTGGTCCCCTCCGGCATCTTCGGCTACGGCGACGAGTTCGCGGGCCTCGCCGACTACGGCCGGCTCGGCGCGCTCGTCCTCAAGACCATCACCCGTGAACCGCGGGCCGGGAATCCCCCCGCCCACCGTACTGTGGAGACCCCCGCGGGAATGGTCAACGCCATCGGACTGGAAAACGTCGGCCTCGAAGCATTTCTGCGCGACAAGCTCCCGGCCGCGCTCCATCACAATACCAACATCATCGCCAGCATCGCCGGCGACACCCCGGCTGAGTTCGCCCACTGCGCCCGCGCCCTCGATCTGACGGATATCGCCGCCATCGAGATCAACATCTCGTGCCCTAACGTGAACAAGGGCGGCATGGCATTCGGCATACACCCCGACGCCAGCGCCGAGGTCACCTCCGCCGTCCGTGCAGTCACCAACAAACCCGTCATCCCCAAGCTCACCCCGAACGTCACCGACATCGCCGCGGTCGCCGTCGCCTGTGAGAAGGCCGGCGCCGACGCCATCTCGCTCGTCAACACCTTCTCCGCCATGGTCATCGACGTCGAGCGGCGCCGCCCTCTGCTGGCCGCCGGCACCGGCGGCCTCTCGGGGCCGGCCATTCGCCCCGCGGCTGTCTACTGCGTGTACCAGGTCGCGCAGGCAGTCCAAGTCCCCATCATCGGCATGGGCGGCATATGGAACGCCAACGACGCGCTCGAGTTCATCCTCGCCGGCGCCTCCGCCGTCGCCGTCGGCACCGCCCTCTACGCCGACCCGTCGGCCCCGCACCGCATCCTCGCCGGCGTCCGCGACTACCTCGAACGCCACAATGAGCCCTCCATCTCACACATCGTCGGCTCACTCAAACCACACTGACCGCTTACCACCGGCCCTTGCCGTTCTGTAGGGCGCGCATTTGGCTAGGTCCGCCGTTGGCGGACCGCCATCCCGGCCCGAAGGGCTTAGCCACTTGCCTCCTGCCCCTGCTGCATTCTGAGCGCAGCGAAGCCTGCCGAACGGAAATCTCACCCTCGTCCCGACTCCCCACACCTGCTCGACCTCCGTTTATGCTACAATGCACGCGCTATGGCTATTCGCACGAACGTCAACAGAGAACAACTCCTGAAGGAGCTCACGCCCCCCCGCATCGTGGCCGAGCTCGACAAGTACATCATCGGCCAGCACGCGGCGAAGCGGGCGGTCGCGGTGGCGCTGCGCAACCGCATGCGCCGCCAGCAGCTTCCCGACGACATCAAAGACGAGGTCATCCCCAAGAACATCCTGATGATCGGGCCCACCGGCGTCGGCAAGACCGAGATAGCGCGTCGTCTCGCCCGCCTCGTGCGCGCCCCCTTCGTCAAGGTCGAGGCCAGCAAGTACACCGAGGTTGGCTACGTGGGCCGCGACGTGGACTCGATGATACGCGACCTCGTGGAGGCCGCGGTCCGCGTGGTGAGATCCGAGAAGGTCGAAGCCGTAAGCGAGCAGGCCGAGCGGCGCGCGATTGAACGCATACTCGATGCCCTCCAGCGCGGCCCCCGCCCGCCGTCCCGGGGCTTCCACAGCTTCGGCGACGCGATGGCCGCCGTGCTCCAGCAGCGCGCACCCGAGCCCGCCGCCCAGGAGGAAGAGCCCCCGCCGGATAGCTCCGGTCGAGAGGATCTGCGGCGGCTTTTGCTCGCCGGCGAGCTGGACGACCGCACCATCGAGATCGAGGTCCAAGAAAATCGCTTCCTCACCCTCCCCATCTGGTCGCAGGGCGGCATGGAAGAGCTCGGCATGAACCTCCAGGACATGCTCGGCGGCATGTTCCCCAAGCAGCGCCGCCGCCGCCGCGTCACCGTTGCCGATGCTCGACGTATCCTCCTCGACCAGGAAGCCGAGTCCCTGATAGACCTGGAGCAGGTGGCCGGCGAGGCCGTCGGCCGCGCCGAGCAGTCCGGCATCATCTTCATAGATGAAATGGACAAGATCGCCGGCCGCGAGCGTACCATGGGCGGCCCCGACGTCAGCCGCGAAGGAGTCCAGCGCGGCCTGCTCCCCATCGTCGAGGGCTCCACAGTAATGACCAAGTACGGCCCCGTTCAGACCGACCACGTTCTCTTCGTCGCCGCCGGCGCCTTCCACGCCAGCAAACCCTCCGACCTCATCCCCGAACTCCAGGGACGCTTCCCTCTCCGCGTCGAACTCGACGCGCTTGGCGAGGCCGACTTCGTCCGCATCCTCAACGAGCCCCAGAACTCCCTCATTCGGCAGTACACCGCACTCCTTGGGACTGAGAGCGTCGACATCGAGTTCACCGAAGACGGAGTGGCCGAGATCGCGCGCATCGCCGCCCAGGTCAACGATCAGGCCGAGAACATCGGCGCCCGACGCCTCCACACCATCATGGAACGCGTCCTCGAAGACGTCTCCTTCGAGGCCTCCGACATCGCCCCCGCCAACGTCAAGATCACCGCCCAATACGTCCAAGACCAGCTCGCCGACGTCGTCAAAGACCTCGACCTCGCCCGCTACATCCTCTGACCTGCCCGCCGCAGGCCGGGCACGCCGATCCCCGCCGCCTCCCTCCCTGTCATTGTGAGTCGGGTAGGGCAGATTCTATGGTT
>DAOVEW010000169.1 GCA_030668755.1 Bacillota bacterium
GGGGGATCGGGCTGCTCTGCCTGGGCAGGGCGCACACTGTGGAGGCCGACTCGAAGCTGTTCCGCTCGGAGCGGCTGACCATCGAGATGCCTACGGTGCTGCGGCTCAACCGCCACGTGCGGCGACCGACGCCGGTGCTGCGCGTGTCCCGGAAGAGCATCTTCGCGCGCGACCACCATACCTGCCAGTACTGCGGCCGACGCCGAGTGCCGCTGACGCTCGATCACGTGGTTCCCAGAGAGCGCGGCGGCGGTACCAACTGGAGCAACTTGGTCTGCTGCTGCACGAAGTGCAACAACAAGAAGGGGAACCGGACCCCGGAAGAGGCGGGAATGGAGCTGGTGCGAAGGCCCTTCCGGCCCAAGTTCATTCCCTATATTAGCTACACGAAGTTCCTGTCCGCGGCGTCGAACCCGACCTGGCGGCCTTACCTCGCGCCCTACGCGGATCTGCCCCCCCTGGTGGCTCCGCAACAGCCCTGACGCGGGGCTTTCTCCTCCGCAAGCTGAAGCGCGAGCAGCGCAACCCTCTGGGCGGCATCGGGGTGTCCCAGTCTCCTGCTCGCATCGGCCATCCGACCGCGCTTTTCCGGATTCTGCAGCAGCTCCGCGAGAACTTCGGCCAGCCGTTCTCCCGTCAGCTCATGATCGTGGATGACCACTGCCGCGCGGCACTCGGCGAGCGGCTCGGCATTGCGCACCTGCTCCTGGGTGCTCGCCCCCGACCACGGTATTAGCACCGCGGGGAGGCCGCGGGCGGTGATCTCCGCCACGGTGCTTGCGCCTGACCGAGCGATGACCAGGTCGGCCGCAGCCATCGCCTCTGCATAGTGAGGATCGAGGTAGGCGAAGGCGCGGTAGTGGCGGGGGAGGCCCTCGGTGTCTCGATCCGCCCCGGCGTAGCGCGTCCCGGTAACGTGGAGCACCTGAACGCCTGCGAACCGCTCGTCCTTCTCGCGCAGGCGATGCAGCGCGCTCAGCACGGCATCGTTCATTCGCCGCGAGCCCAGGCTGCCGCCGAACACGAGCAGGGTGGTGAGAGACGGATCGATGTCCAGCGCGGCGGCCCCGCTCTCCCTTGCCGTGGTGGTTATCTCCGCCCGAACCGGCAGGCCCGTGACCTCCACGCGGCCGCCCCGACGCACGCGAGACGCGAAGAATGCCGCCATCTCTGGATGGGCGACGGCCATCACGTCCACCAACCGGACCACGGCGCGGCTCGTCCAGCCCGGACTCCGGTTTCCCTCCACCGCGAGAGAGGGGATTCCCATGAGCCTGGCGGCGAGGATTACCGGCCCGGACACATAGCCGCCGGTGCCGATCACGACGTGGGGCCGGAAATCCCGCAGCCGGGCTATGCTTTGCAGCAGAGGCAGTCCGAGGGACAGCTCAACCGCGGCGCGCAGACGACGGCTTGCCCCGGAAAGACCCCGGCCTGCGATCCCGTGCACCGTAATCCCGCGGAAAGACATTCCCGCCCGCGGCACGACGCGGGCCTCTAATCGGTCGCCGCCCACGAACAGCAGCTCGGCCTCCGGCCGGCGGCGGCGCAGGGCGCCGGCGATGGCCAGCGCGGGATAGACGTGGCCTCCGGTGCCGCCTCCCGTGAGCACGATCCTGGGAGCTTCATGTGTGTGTGCGCTCGTCATCGTGGCTGCGCGGGCAAGTCCGCCGCTCATGAGCTGAACAGGTCTCTCACCCAGGCGATCGCCCGCCCGAGGATCGGCAGCACGCGTAGCTCCGGCGCCGCCTCCGCACGTCCTGTCTCCGCTTCCCGATGGGCGTAGTACACCAGGCCCACTCCCGTGGCTAGGGCCGGGCTCTCCAGGAGATGAACCAGGCCCGATGTCACGCGGGGGCGCCCAAGGCGGACGCGGCAGCCCAGCACGGTCTGCGCCGCGGACGCGATGCCGGGCAGCAGGCTGCCACCCCCGGTGAGCACGGCCCCCCCCGGCGGCGGCCACTTGCCGCCGAGCCTCCCCATCTCCTGTCGGACGAGACGAAACGTCTCCTCAACCCGCGCCTCGACTATCTCGGCAACGAACCGGCGGGTGACCGTGCGCTCTTCTTCGTCGTCCGGCAGGGGAATGATCTCCTCCTCCGGCACCCCGCCGGCGCGGGCACAGCCGTGCGTGAGCTTCACCTGCTCCGCCGCGGGATGGGTGATGCCGAGTGCGATCGCGAGGTCGTGGGTCACGTTGTTGCCGGCGGCGGGGACTGCGCCGGTGTAGGCGATGCTTCCTTCGAGGAAGAGGGCGAGATCGGTGGTGCCGCCGCCGACGTCGATCAACAGCGCACCCAGCTCCTGCTCGTCTTCGCTCAAGACCGCGTCGGCCGTGGCCAGCGGCTCGGCGACGAGCTCCGCGATCCGGAGTCCCGCTTGCTCCACAGAGCGCGCAACGTTGGCGACCAGATTCCGGGAGGCGGTGACGATGTGCGTTTCGACGCCGAGTCGGCTGGCGGAGAGGCCGACCGGGTTGCGCACGCGCGGCTCGTTGTCCACCTGGAAGCCTCGGGAGACCGCGTGGATCATCTGCCGGTCCGGCGGGATCGACACCGCTCTCACAGAGGCCGCCATCACCCGCTCGACATCCGTCCACGCGACCTGTCTGTTCCCGCGGGGAAGTTGGATCTCGGCCCGCGAGTTCATGCAGGAGATGTGCTGGCCCGTGATCCCGGCCCAGGCGTCGGTGAGTTCCACTCCGGCGCTCCGCTGGGCCTTCGTGACCGCCTCGCGGATGGCGCGAGTCGTCTCCTCGACGTCAACCACCGTGCCGCGTCTCAGTCCTTCGCACGGCACCGAGGCGGCGCCAAGAAGCTTCACCTCAGCCCCGCGCCCGCCGATCACGGCGGCGACTTTCGTCGTCCCTATATCCAGTCCCAGCAGGGTGTCATGCCCTGCCAATGGTCAAGCTCCCTCTCGCGTACAGGCCCCTCACTGGGCGGCGGCCGTCCGCGCTCGCCTGGCTTCCACCCGGGCGGTCACGAAGAGCGCGCGAGTGCGCCCGAGGTTGTTGAAAATGCGGATCCCCAGCGCAACGACGACCGCGAGGTACAGATCCACGCCCAGCTTGTCGCCGAAATATGCGAGAAGCGCAGCGAGGACCATGTTCGCGAAGAACCCGCTGACGAAGATTGCCTCATCGAAACGGCGCTCGAGCCAGTTGCGCAGCGCACCGACGAGGGCGTCGAGCCCGGCCAGTATCGCGATGGCGACGTAGTCTGCCCAGCGAGGAGGCACCGCGGGCAGGAAGAGGTAGACGGCTAGGAATCCAACGATGAGCGCGCTGAGCGGCAGAGCGATCATTGCTTCTCCTCCTTCTGAAGCGGCTGGGCGTATTCGTACCTGGACCCGACGGAGATCGGCGGAACGACGATCTCGTCTTCCGGCATCAGCTTCACCTGGAACTGCAAAACTCGGAGCCGGTCGAGTGCACCGTCGCGTATGTTCAGCGCGGACATGAGATTCTTCTTGTTCCCGATCACCTTCAGCGTGAACGGGCCCGAGATGGTGACGTCGTTCACCTTTATCAGGCGCGCCGAGCACGTGATGGCGCTGCCGGAAACCAGGCGCTGGCCGTTGATGGAAATAGCCTCAGCGCCGGCGGCCCAGAGCTCGTTGGCGATCTGGACGAGGTCGAAGTCGTGGATGACGTAGACGTCCTGCCCGCCGAACTCGCCGCCGGCCATCATCGTGCTGTCGGCCAGCTCGAGGACGACGCCAGGCCCTTTCACGGGGAGCAACCCGAGGGCGATGCGCGCATTGCCCAGCTCCTCGGTCATCAGCCTGACCAAGCCCTTCTCGCTGGCGGCCTCTTGCTCGTACTCGGCCTGCAGCCCGCGGAGCCGCTCGATCTCCTCTTGCTGCTTGTCGAGCTGGGCCTCGGCCTCGGTGAGCCTGCTGATCAGGGCGCCGGTCTGCCTCCCCACCTCGGTGAGGCCGCGCACCTGCTGGGTGTGCACCTGCACCCCCAGCAGGCCTCCTAGCACGAGACAGACGACGGTCATCGAGATGATCCAGTGCTTTCGCTGCGCCAAGAGCGTTGCCATGTTACCCTCACCTAACCGCGGCCGACGCGGTGTCAACGCTGGGCCGCCAGAAGGCGGAACCCGGGTCACTCACGTCCAGGTATGCGATGCGCTCGGCCTTGAGCTGGTCCAGAGCCGCCGCTAGGAGGTTCGCCTTCACGGCGAGCTGTTCCGTGTCGCCGACGTTGACACGGGGCCCCGAGTCGAGCGTGACTTCGATGTGCCGGTCCCCGATGACCGCCAGCCGCGTGGCGCGCAGGCGCGGGTCCGGGCCCAGCGCGTGGAGCACTTCCAGGAGACCCGCTATCTCCGCGCGGGCTTCATCGTTGTCCGGCCGCTCGCTAGACAGGTGAGGGCCCACCAGCGCCGGCAGCCCCCAGCCCCACTCGCCGGCCACCGTGAACGGAACTCCCGTGGGGTCCACCAATAGCGCCTCGT
>DAOVEW010000366.1 GCA_030668755.1 Bacillota bacterium
AACGGTCTCTGCCTGGTCGTCGGCCGTGTGTCCCGTGGCGATTCGGCTTGCGCGGAGCGTGTCCGCGGCGGATTCGAGCAACTGGTACCTGAGTGCGCGCGCGGCGGCCTCGATCGAGAGACCGTGGGTGCGCGCGTAGGCGGGGACATCGGCGCGATGCCTGGTGAAGAGGACCTTTAGAGATGTTGCCAGGTCGGCCGCCTGTTTGGCGTCCGCATCGGCGTCGGTTCCGCGGAGGCCGTGGTGCACGTGGCAGGCGCGGAGCCGGCATCGGAGGCGGGACCGCAGTTGCACGAGCGCGTGCAGGAGCGCCGTCGAGTCCGGGCCGCCGGAGATTGCGACCAGCACAGTATCGCGGGGCGCGATCATGCGGTGGGCCTCGATGGTCGCGCTGACCCGCTCGAGGAAGGCGCTGGCGCTATCCCTGGAAGAGGAGGTCCGGGAGGCGCCACCCTTCTTCGAGGAACCGCTCTGTTTGCGCTGCGTCTTGCTCATCGTACCGCTCTGCCTCGTCGCGCGGCGGACCCAGCACGGCGAAGGGCACCGGCTCGCGCGTGTGTGTCCTCGTGGAGATCTTCGTGTAGTGGTCGGCCACAACCATCAGTCGGCTGCCGGGCAGGGACTGCAGCCGCTCCAGGAGCGAACCGACGATATGCTCGTCGATCTGCTCGATGGCCCACACTTTGCGCTCGGGGCTGGCCTGGTGGCTGGCCTCGTCGGGCGCCTCCACATGCACGAGTACGAAGTCGAGGCTGTCGAGCGCCTCCAGCGCGGCCCGCGCCTTGGCCGAGAAGTCGGTCTCGAGGTTGCCCGTTGCACCCTTCACCTTCGGCGCCGAGAGGCCGGCGCACTTGGCGACGCCCCGCACCAGGTCCACTGCGGCAATCACCATGCCGGGCGTGCCGCGGGTGAGCGCAAAAGAGGGCAGACGGCAGGCGCGCCCCTGGCCCCAGAGCCAGATCATATTGGCGGGCGGATTCCCTTCATCGCGGCGACGCTTGTTGAGGTCGTGCGAGTCGAGTATCTCAAGGGAGTCGAACATCAGCCGGCGGAGCATCTCCTCGCCGTCCCCCTGCGGAAGGCGCCCCTCTATGGGCTGGCCGATGATGTCGTGCGGTGGGGTGGTCTTCACGTCCGGCAGACCGCCTCGCCACACCATCACGTGCCGGTAGCTGACGCCTGGGTAGAACTGGACGCGGGAGGTTGAGAGCTTATCGGAGATGAGTGCGATGAGCACGTGGGCGTCGGCGGTGGAGATCTCGCCGGCCGAGTAGTCGATGAGGGTCTCACCGTCACAGGTGACGAGGTTGCATCGGAAGGCAATGTCGTCGGGGTTCAGTGGGACGTCCAGGCTGGCGGCCTCGAGGGGTGCACGGCCGGTATGGTATCGGCGGGGATCGTAGCCCAAGATGGAGAGGGTGGCGACATCGCTGCCCGGATCCATGCCGTCTGGTATGGTCTTTGCCAGCCCGCAGATGCCTGCTCCGGCGATGGTGTCGCAGTTCGGGGTGCGCGCCGCCTGAAGGGGGGTGAGGCCGCCAAGCTCGGCCTGCGGCTCATCGGCGGCGCCGTCCATGATGACGATGACGCGCTTTCGCCCGGATATTGCTGAGGGGTCTTGCATGGCCCTGGGAGTATAGCAGAGCGAACCGCGGTGGGTCAAACGAGCCGCAGATCGCTCTGTCTCGTGCGAGAAGGCGAGTCCAGAGGAAGAAATCACTGGTCGCGCTGCCCCTGGTATGGAATGATCTATTCGGGGATTCCTCGCTGAGTATCCCGTTCATCCCCGCTTACTTCGACATGGCCACTGGGCCATTTGCGTGTCTGATGGAGGCTGGCCTCATGGGGAATCGCGTGCTCGTCGTAGACGACCATGCTCCGATGGTCGATCTGATCGAGGACGCCCTTATCAGAGCGGGGTTTGTGGTGTCCACAGCCTCGGACGGGCAGCAGTGCCTCAGGAAGGTCATCGCGGACAAACCCGATCTAGTTGTGCTCGACGTCGTGATGCCGGGCATGGACGGGTACCAAGTGCTCCGCGAGCTGCGGCGAAGAGCCGAGACGGCCGATGTCCCGGTCATCCTGCTCACCGTGTGCAGAGAACACCGAGACGTTGTCCAGGGGTGGATGGCGGGCGCGAGCATGTATCTGAAGAAGCCGTGCTCTCCTGAGGAAGTGGTCGCCGCGGTCAGACAGGCGCTGGCAGCGCCGGCTCGGGCCTAGAAAAGCAAGTTGACAGCGGAGGTGAAAGATGCACTGGGGTCGCTTAACCTTTGGATTTCTAATGAGCGTTACGGCGGGCATAGTGCTCGGGTGCGCCTGTTCTGAGGGGAACACCGTGCTGAGGGCGATAGCGACTCTCGCTCTCGTGCTGGGTGTGCTGAGCACACTTTGGGCAGTTCCAAGGCATCGTGTCGCGGATCTCGAGCCTGGGCCATCGCCGGACTGGAATAAGGAGGCAGCTCCGCGCTTGGGGGAGATGTTGCTGAGCTATGGCCTGATATCGGAGGCGGACTTGGACCGAGCGCTGAGGCGCCAGCAGCGCACCAATAAGCGACTCGGCCGGGTGCTTGTCGAGATGAAGCTGGTCACCCACGCACAGGTGGCTGAGGTGCTGGAGGAGCAGCTCTCGAGGCGAGAGGGCCGGTTGCTCTGGGGCGCTGGGCAGAGACTGATCGGGTAGCCGGCAGAGAGCTGGATTGGATTTGCCTGACCTGCGCGGCGAGGGCAGAGCAGTGCGCGCCTGGGAATAGCAGGTCTCTCTCGGCCTGGTCGGGGCGGCCGGATTCGAACCGGCGACCTCCTGCT
>DAOVEW010000145.1 GCA_030668755.1 Bacillota bacterium
GCTTGCCTCCGTGTCGCGGCCGAGCTGTACGTCTTGTTGCGCAGCCGTACATGCAAGGGCAACCTCTCCCTTGACTCTCACGCGACTAGGTGCGAATCTGACCTACCTCAGCCGCGACCATCTGGAGTGTCCTAGGGCACTATTCGGTAGCTAGCGCCAGCACCTTGAATTAACTACCGCTAACATGAGTCGTACTTAGCCCCTCGTCCATTAGCCATGCTGTCGCTGTCCCTTAGCTGCACTCATTTGTCTTTCACTAAGCTCGGCTAACGGTCGGCCCGTGGCGCGACCCCAGACAAATTGCTTCTGAACCTCCCAACGATCGCTGCGAAATTACCCCATGGTGTGCTATCATCGCATCGGGGTTTCACCACTACCGGGGAGGGGTGGGCCATGCCAACTTCCACACTGGTCGGAACGGGGATTCGGTGGCTGGACGAGCTAGTTGGACAGCTTCGGGCCGGGGAGAACGTCCTCTGGTCCGTTGATGCCGGCACTTACCACGAGCTCTTCGTGCGCGCCTTCCTGGAGACCGCCCTCGAGAAGGGCAGCAAAGCCGCCTACATTTCCTTCAACCACTCCCCCGTCACCATGAAGGAAAAACTCGGCGACCTGTTGGACAGCCCCAACTTCGTCTTGGTGGACTGCTTCACAGATGGCAAGGGCCTGCGCGACCCGATATTCACGCGCTTCTACGACAACGCCAGGCGCGACGACCTCATCCGCGTCGAACGGATAAGCGAGCCAGCTACTCTGGACAGCTTCACCACTGCCATGACGGAGATCGCAGAGAGGCGCGGCGTAGGGTCTCAGTACGTCTTCGACAGCCTCACAGGCATGCAGCATCTCTGGGGCGACACCACCCAGGCCTATCGCTTCTTCACCTACGCCTGCCCCAAATTGTGTGACCTGAAGAGTGCTGCCTACTGGATCCTCGAAAAACATGCACACCCGCCCTCCGTTTGCGCCAACGCGCAGCACGTAGCTCAGATCGCAATCAATCTGGACCGCTCCGACAGAGGTCATACCCTCCAGGTGGTCAAGGCCGAGGGCCGGGCGCTGAACTCTGAAGCGGAGGGGCCGCAGCCCTATGAGATCTCGGGCGATCAACTCCGCCTGGTCGCCGACAGCAGACGAGAACTCGTGCGGCTGGGAAAACTCATCCGTTCCGCCAGACTGAAGCGCGGCATGGCCCAGGCAGAGCTGGCCGAACTGCTGGGAGTTACCGCCAGCGCCGTCTCCCAGGTGGAGAATGGGCTCATCGCGCCCTCTCTAACCAACCTGTTCCGCGTGGCGCGGGAGTTGGAGCTGAACCTGGCTCACGTCTTCAACATAAAGGAGACGCCGCAGGATTCTGTGTGCATCCTGCGGGAGAAAGACCGCCCGCGCGGGCCTATAGCTGGCAGCAAACGAAAGCCAGTCCATATTGAGCGCCTGCTGGAGACGGAAACCACAGCCGACCTCGATCCGATGATCGTGACCGTGCCCGCCGGGGGCAAGCTAAACAAACACTTCTCTCCCAACAAAGGGGTCGAGTTCGGACTGATATTGGCCGGCACCCTAGAGGTGGCGGTAGCCGACGCCACCCGACAGCTCAGACAAGGCGACAGCATTTACCTCGACAAGGACATCCCCAGCGCCTGGCGCAATCCAGCAGACGAGGAAGCCAGGCTCCTCTGGATAGCCTTGAGGTAGGCCCTTGGCACCGCTTGCTCCACTCTAGCCAGGCCCCGCTCCATCCACCTCACCTCACGTCAAAACTCGGCTCCCGGCTGGCATCGCCATCCCCGAGCGCATGAAGGAGGCAGTCGCCGCCTTCGGGTCGCGGGACGCACCTAGGTAGGCAGCACGACCCTTTGTGGAACGGAAGGGGAGCCCCTGACAGGGCTCCCCTTTGCTGTTCAGTCTACTGCGGCGTCCTCACTTGATCTCGAAGTTGGGCACCTCGTCGCTCCAGGCGGCGCGGGCGTCCGCGAATGCGTAGTGGTTGCCCCCCTCGTGCCGCGGCGGCGAGACGACATCATCGGGACCGCCGACCGGGTTATCGCCGGGGTGTGCGGTCTCGAAGAACACGACCAGGCCCGCCGGGTCCTGCACATCCACCAGACTCTTCCCGATCACCGCTTTGTTCAACCCGTAGCTCGACCTCGCTCCCGACTCATCTGCCGGACACTTCAGCACCTCCTCATTCCGCAGGTACGGCATCATCTCCTCAACCCACCGCTCGGTCGCCGGGAAGCGATCATTGTTGTCCGCCAGATACATCTGCATCGCCAGCGAGAGGTTCTTCACGTTGGAGAGGCAGCACGCCTTCTCGGCGCTTTCCCGCGCCTCCTTTATCACCGGATAGAGCATGGTTGCCTGGAGCGCGAGCGGCGCATCGAGCAGATAGGGCAGCGTGTTCAGGTCGGCGGTGTAGTAGGCGGTCGCCATGCGCCGTCCCTGCTTCTCGTCTACGCTCACTCCCATCGCCAGTCCGAGCGGCTCGTCCCCGGGCTGCGCGAAGTCCGCCGACGGGGCCAGCACCTGCGCCATCCCGAGCATCTGCTTCACCGTGAGAGGACTTACGTACTCGGTCACGAGTGCGGCCTGCGGCAGTCGCGCGATTACCCCCTGGTATCCCATATCAGACCAGAGCGACTTCGCAGTCGCCCCAGCGGCGCGGTCGGCCGCCTTCCGCGCCTGTTCGGGCGGGAAGCCAATTGCCACCCAATCATCGCCTTGGATCATCTCGACCATCCCCTCGGCGAAGGTCACCACGCGCGTCCCGCCCTCACCATCCGACACCCGCGCGGGCAGCTCTAGTCGCTCGATGATATGCCCTACGACGCTGTCGAGCTTGGCGGCGTCTCTCACGTCGGCCACGACCAGCAGCTTCGGCATCATCCCGAGCGGCGCCCCCCCCTCTCCGGCCTCCATCATGCCGCCCATCATCGCGCCCATGTCCGGGAGCCACGTTGCCCAGCCCACTTTGGGGCCGACCGCTTCGGAGAGATCCCCCAGCACTCCCACGACTTCGTCGAAGCCCTGAGCTAACTCCTCGTCCTCTGCGAGCATCCCCCGGATGACCTTCGGGCTCTGCATCTTCGCGAACACCTCTCGCAGAGGCGCCGTCTCCGGGGCCTTGCCCAGCATCCGGTCCAGATGCAGCTCCGAGTAGCTGCTCACATCCGGCGGCACGAGCGACGCCAGCGGCCTTTCCACAGCCGCAGCCGGACCCGCGCATACCATCGCCAGGGCCGCCAATGTGACCAGCGCAACCCACGCGTATCGCATCAGCTTCCTCCTTGCCGTCTAGTGGGGAGTCGCTCCCTGCCCGCTCACCATACTATCACAAAGTCGGCCGGAAGTGACCGTGAAGCCCGCGAGATGTCACCCAAACGTGATATCCCGGCCCTCCTGCACCGCCTCGGCGAGGGTGACGGAGTCCACCGATTCCTCGGCCGATGGCGATGGGCGTCGGCCCTCCTTGAGCGCAGCGATGAACTCCGCGGCTTCGTTGTAGAAGCCGCTCGATATGAACTGCGGGTCGATGGGATAGGACTCCGATTCCTTGGGGGCCGCGCCTTCGAGCAACTGGGCCGCACCGTCGAGGTTCACGGGCCCGGCGCGCCACGGCAGTGTGAACGTGATCGCCTTCTTTGCGCCGAACAACGTGTAGGTCTCGTCCAGCATCCCGCACGCGGGCAGGATGTCGCAGTGGCCCTTCACGCCCGATTCGAACTCCAGCTCAACGTGGAAGTTGAAGACACCAGACCGCGACTGCACTCTCCGCGTTCTCGCCGCCTCCAGCTTGCCAATTGCCTCTTCGGCGACGGCCCTAACGCAGTCGAGAAGGTGGATGCCTGTGCCGAACGCGAACTCCTCGTCCATGCGATCGGGGCGGAGCATGCGCGCATAAACGTACTCGAAGGGGCCGTGCTTCTCCGCCCACTCCAGCGCCCTGCGCGTGCACGGCGCCCAGCGGCGGTTGAACCCCACCATGTTCGGGGTACCCGTGCGCACTGATATCTCGGCCAGCTCCCTCGCCTCTTGGAGGTTCCTACCGGGGGGCTTCTCGAAGAGCACGGGGACTCCGAGCTCTATCACCTGGCCCACGACACGACGAGTGCCGCTGATGGGCGTCACCACCCAGCAGGCGTCGGGCTTCTCTTTTTCGACCATCTCTTCAATGTCCGTGTAGACGCGCTGGAAACCGAACTTCTTGCAGAACTCCTTCGCGCGGGCGACGCTATTGCGCACGCAAACCGCCGCGAGTTCAATCTCTCCGGGATGCTGCTCGGCATAGTGTGCCAGCGCGGGGCCGTGGACGAAATCTGCCCAGTACCCGACACCGACCTGCACGATCTTCCGCATAACCGCTCCCTTCGCAAGTGTGGGTAGACCGAGTCACTGGTTCGCATTCGACCTGTGCGGGACCTGCCGGCGCGGCATCGGCGCCCGCCCTACCCGACTTTGCCAAGGCTGTGTCGGGCAGGCAGCTCGGCAGGAGGCAACCCCGCCGGAGACGGCCGATGCTCCTGCCGAACGGACATCGTCAAGAGATGGTCTGTCGCGAGGTGCGGTGGGCGCGTGGTATTCCGCAAGTGCCAATGCGCTGGGGACACAACTGCAGGGAGGCGAGGACGATGGGCGGTGATGAGGTCGAGGGACGGAAGACTGGTGATGCCTCGCTCGAGGAGCGGGTGAGGGAGCTGGAGGTCGAGCTGGGAAAGCTGCGGCGGAAGGTCAACATCAGGAACTGGGTGGTGGAGGCCCTGCTGGTGATGATCCTGCTGATGGGCGCGACGGCGTGGTGGCTGTGGAAGGGATGAGAGCGCCGGAGAGGAGATGATGATGGGAGAG
>DAOVEW010000256.1 GCA_030668755.1 Bacillota bacterium
ACCTTCCCGGGGTACGAGTGGCATGGGAACCGCCGCTCGGGTGGAGACCACAATGTCTTCTACCTGAAGGACGGGCCGCTGGCCTTGCCCGACACCTTGCCGGAGCTGTATGAGCACTGCCGGGCGGCCGGGGCGATAGCGATCCCCCACCACACTGCCTATCGAGCCGGGCCTGGCAGCCGCGGCAAGGACTGGGCGCTGCACCATGAGGATCTCTCACCCGTCGCAGAGATCTACTCCCACCACGGCTGCTCGGAGGCCGTCGACGCGCCGCTGCCGATGGCCCGGAACAAGTCTATGGGCCCGCGGGTCAGTGGCGGGACCATCCAAGAGGGCCTGGCGAGAGGCTACCGCATCGGGATCATCGCCTCCGGGGACACTCACACCGGCTACCCCGGTGTCTGGAACAACGGTCTGGTCGCGGTTTGGGCGCGTGAGCTCACGCGGCAGGCGCTGTGGGAGGCACTGCTGCAAAGGCGGACCTATGGAGTCACCGGCGACCGAATGTTGGTGGACTTCCGGGTGGACGATGCTGCTATGGGCAGCGTGATCGGCGCACGGGGAGAAGTGCGGATCTCGGCCTCCGTCGTGGGAGACGCCGCCATCGACCGCATGGAGCTGCTGAGGAACAACCGCGTCATCGCCACGTACTGCCACGCCGGCAGGTGGGATATCGAACCAGGAGGACCGCGCCTGCGCGCCAAGCTGCGTATCACGGCGGGATGGGGTCCGGGCTACGAGTACGGTCTCAACCCGGTAGAGCGCCGGTGGCACGGGCGCCTTCGGATCGAGGGCGGCGAGATACCTACAGCGCGAGGGCGGTTCACTCGCTTCGGCCAGAAACTTCGGCAGGCATCAGAGAGAGAGTGGGAGTGGGATCTGACGACCTCGGACCGGCAGGACCCCGACGAGAACATCCAGGGGATTGTGTTCGAGTTGACCGGCACCTTGGATTCAAAGCTGATGCTCGAAGTTGACGGAGAGAGGGTGCAACTGGCGCTCGATGACGCACTGAAGGCGTCGCGGGTCGTGCCTCTGCTCGACGAAGCGCGTGCTGCCTTCGAGGAGCAGTTTGGGCTCACGCCGGACGACATCCCGAGCCCGGACGCGCTGTATCACAATGCGCCGAAGGTCAAGATTCACCGCGCGGTTCCCGAAAGCGGCTACAGCGTGCAAACCACCTTCTCCGATGAGCCACCTCCCGGGCGCAACCACTACTACCTGCGCGTGAGCCAGACCAACGGCCAGATGGCATGGACGTCTCCGATCTGGGTCAAGCGGTAGGGAGCTGGGCGCGACACCTGGGGTAAGGTGTGAGCGACCTACGCATCTGCGAACTGCTCGCCGGGCCGGGCCGACCGAGCGGCCTGCGGGGGTGACCATCTGTCGAAATCCATTCTTTGCTTCGGGGTCGGCCGGCTCGGCCAGTGGTCAGGAGGTGGTGTGACTGGTGGCGGCAGGCGGTGGTTGCGCACCTGCCGCGGGCTGCTGCTGTTATGCGGCCAGCTTCGTCTCCCGCAGGTTGCGGTTGACCTTCTCCGCGCTGACGAGGGCCACATATCCGAAGTAGAAGAACTGCAGGCGCGTCAGCCCGAAGTCCGGTGCGAGATAGCGCCAGTCGCCCTCCGCCAATGCTCGGAAAGGATGAAACGGCGTACTGCCGGCCCTCGACAGGTAGGCCGCGCAGTTCGGCGCGAAGTCCATACACGCGAGCGTGCCGCCGGGATTGAGGCAGGCGCAGATGGCCTCGAGTATAGCGACCGGATCGGCGCACTCGTGGAGGCAGTAGCTGGTGGCGATCTTAGACCAGCGCCGGCCCCGCTCGGCGAGGTCGCGGACATCGGCGACCTCGAACTGGAGAGCGCTGTCACCGAGGCACGCAGAACGGGCAGGTCTTACGGCGCTTGCGTCAGTGTCTATGCCGAGCACACGAAATCCGGCCGCCGCCAGCTTCTTTGCGAGGAAGCCGTCGCCAGTCCCGACGTCCAGCACCACTTGCTCATCGGGCGGGGAGAGCAGCGAGACCAGGTGCTTCGCCGCCTCTTCCCGTGGGTGCGGGTGCGCAGACTTCCTGCGCTCGGCCTCCGTGCGGCGAGCGATCTCCGCTCGCCCCTCCCGCGACAGGGATACGGGCAGATCCGAGTCAGGACGCGAGCCCTCCAGCCAGCCTCGTTCCCAACAAAGGAGCTGAGCGGCGCGGATGTCGTCAGCAGCGGGCCGGAGGTCTCCGCCGCTGTCGCGCGCCACCCGAAGCCCGAGATCGCTTGGCGGGAACGGCGCCTTGGAGGCCTGTTCCAGCAGGTAGAAAACGAGGAAATCCCGGAGCTCGGGGCTGGGCTGGTGTGTAATCGTTCGGTCTGCCACAGGGAACTCTTTCATCACTGGAAGAAGGGATGCCTACCAGGCGGCCTTCTTATGCGGCCAGGTCCGTCACTCCCGGCTTCCAGTTGATCTGTTCTGCGAGGCGGAGGTAATCGTCTTCGGTCAGGTCGTCGGGGGGCTTGCCGGCGAGGGCGACGAAGACGCCCTCCATCACGTTGGCGCCGAAGCTCTCTCCGCCAATGGAAGGCGTGAGCGTGATCAGGCGCGCGACTCCGCGCTTGCGCATCTCGTCCACATCGCCGGTCCGCGTGGTGTTCGTCACCACCACCTTGCCTTCCATTTGCTCCGGCATGTAGCGCCGGATGAACTGGAAGTCGCCCGCTGTGATGTCGGCCCACTCGAAGTACTTCGCGTACTTCGTGTGCCCGCTTTCCTGCTGCTTGCCGGTGGGGTAGAGCAGCGACATGGGCAGGCGACACAGCAGCGGCAGGAACATCGCCGCCACCACGGCCACCTGCTTCAGCGTTCGCAGCGGGATGGGAACGCCGACTGCGTAGAGCAAGTCTCCGTAGACGACTTGCGCGCCCAGCGCCGGGAAGGTCTCCGCCATCCCGGGTCGGTCCACCGCGCACATGACGAGCACGCGCTTTCCGGCCACCTCCAGCATGCCCTCCTCCACCAAGCGCCGCAGGAGGAGCGGCTCCAGCACTCGCTTGATGCCGCCGCCGTCCACCACCGGGGTCTGGGTTGCCGCGCGGGCCATGCGGGCCGCGTCTCGCAGTTCGTACCGCCGCCCGCCCGCCACAAGGTAGCGGTCCACACCGCCGAGCCCGATGGCATCGGCCTTTCCGTCGTGTTCGGCGATCAGCTCCTCGGCGCGGTGGACGTCTCCGTCGGTGCCGAGTCGGTCCACGCGAAACGGCGCGCCGGCGAAGCTCATCTGCACCGAGCGGTTGCGCAGCGACGATCCCAGGCTCACGCTGACAACGTGCTTCATGTCCTATCCCGCCGGAGCGCCGGCCCCGACCGCCGCGTCCTTGGCCGCGTGCAGAACTTGTATCAGCTCATCGGGGGCCGTCGCGCGGTTGATGTTGTCCCGCAGAGAGCGCGCCATTGGCATGCCCCTCAGGTACCAAGCGAGGTGCTTCCTCATCTCCAGCACGCCCCGCTTCTTTCCTCGGTCGTCCAG
>DAOVEW010000282.1 GCA_030668755.1 Bacillota bacterium
CAGGGGCCGAATACGGTTTGTACCGTGTGCTGTGGGCGAGAAGGAGCCCAAAGGGCTAGCACGCCACCGGCTCGCCGCCTAAGCCACTCGCCCGACGAGACGGAAGCCGGTCCAACGCTCAGCGCGTTCCGCCGCGCCTTCGCGGCCCTTTTCGCCCCACCGCGTCCCTGGCCAACTGACTCGCGTCCCATCGTAGGTGACTTCGCTCCGCCGCCCGCGGGGGATCACAGCCCATATGGACCGCTCAGAGGGTGTCCCAAGCCCACTTAACAACTGCAACATGTCCCTATCGGCGCTGACAACGCGCATGCTATCGTCGGTCTGAAGGGCGTGGTGTCCCAAAACTCATCCGTGCCCCAAAGTGCCCTCAAAGCGGTCTCACGGGCGCTCGACATCCGCATAAGTGGCCGGCGTCCCTCGTATGTGAACCGGATTCGCCCCGACACCTTCCCCTTGAGAATCCTGGGACTCAAGACGAGTTTCTGGACAGCGGGCTAACTACCTCAGCGCCACAAACGCCCCAAACCGACCCGTCGGGCCGCCCAACCTCCGCTCCGAATAGAACTCCTCCGAATGGCATGCCGTGCACATCCCGGCCACCTCGATGCTCTCCGCTCTCACCCCCGCCCCACAGAGCTGCCGCCGGTTCGCCTCCGCCAGGTCCGCATACCACTTCCCATCCCGCACCTCCGCAGCGCCCACCTTGCCAGCCACCTCCTCGCTCACCTCGTAGCAGCACGGCCCGATCGCCGGCCCGATGCCCACGAGCAGCGACTCCGCCCGCGCTCCGCACGCCGCCGCCATAACGCCCACCGCCCTCCCGGCAATCCCCGCCGCCGTTCCTCGCCACCCCGCATGCACCACCCCGCCGACGTGCCTCTCCGGATCGTACATCACCATCGGAACACAGTCCGTGACCACCACCGCGACCGCCGCGCCCGGGCCTGCAACCACGAGCCCATCCGTCTCGGGAATCCCGTCCGCAAATCGCGTCCGACCCGCCCCGACCTGCCCTCCGCTCACCTCACACACGCGATCTCCGTGCACCTGCTGCGCGAAGGTGCACCCCTCGAACTCCACCCCCAGCGCGCGGCACACCCGCCGCCGGTTCTCGATCACCGCCTCGGAATCGTCTCCCACGTGCAGCCCCAGGTTGAGCGTCGCGTACCTGCCTTCGCTCACACCCCCCTGCCGCCCCGTGACACAGTGACGCAGTGCGCGCACCCCCGAGAACACCTCGAACTCCCACAGAACCGCGCCCCCAGTAGCTCTTCGTATCACGGGTCTCCCTTCCGTGCCTCGTTGCAGATGTCAGCCGCCATCGCCCCCCGCGCGCCTACGTAAACCCCTCCCGCGGCTTCTCCTCGCCCGGCCGCAGCCAGCGCCGCACCGCCGCCCGGTCCTTCAGGCCCTTCAGCAGTTGCGGAATGTCCGTCGCCAGCGCCAGCCCCGGCACCCACGCGGTATATCGCACTTGCCCCATCAGCCCCGGCGCATCCCGCAGCGTCCGCGCCAGCCCGTGCAGCTCCACTCTCGGCAGCCTCGGCTCGGCCGCCGCCCCCAGCAGCGCCACCAAGCTCGCCTCACCCCCAAGCGCGACGATCTTCTCGACCTCCAAGCCTTCGCTCTCCAGCCACCGCACAACCCCCACGAGATCCGTCACCCGCCCACCGATCAGCGTCTCTCCCGCAAACGCCAGGTAGTGCGCGGCCCGCTGCTGCCACTGCGCCGTCGGCGGCTTCGTCTCTCCCTGCCCCCGCCAGTCGAACGCGGCCAGCCGTCCCCGCCGGCCGCCGAGCCGCTTCACCGCCTCCCGCTTCCCCCCATCGGCGACCGCCACCACGACGCGCCTCCCGCGGCCTCCGCTCAGCACCATCGGCGCCAGCGCCCCATCGCCCATTTGCAGCAGTATCCGCTCCCACCGCCGCCCCTCGACGCGCACCAGACATGCGGGCTCCGACGCGCCCCGCCTCCGGCCCAGCATCCGGTTCAGCCGCGCCGGGCTTGGGTGCCCCCGTCTGACTCCCCGCAGCGCCGCCCGATACAGATCGGCCACCGTCACGAACCTTGCCGGCCGCCGCGGCAGCGCTCGCAGCCGCGGATCGCCCAGGGCGATGTCATCCCCTTCCTCCCCCGGCCCCGCGACGTCCCCCGGCCGCTTCAGCGCCTCCTCGAAGAACCGGTACGTCCCCTCCCGCATCGCAGCTGGACACGCGTGCTCGCAGTAATGCTCTTCCAGCCCCAACCCTCCCGCCGCTCCCACCGCGCTGTAAGCCACGCCCGCCTCCTCCACGATCTTCCGCGCCCCGACGATTGGAAACAGCGGATCGCGAATCCCCGCGAACACCCGCTGCGGCCGCGGCGCGACCGCCGCCAACAGATCGTGGTACTCCACCCCCGCCGCCACCAGCCCCGGAACGGCCTCGCAGTGACACATCGCGCCCGATCCCGTCGTCGCATGCTCCATGATAAACGTCGGCGCGTTGCTCGGCGCGGCCGCGGCCGCCCGCCGGTCCACCACCGAGAAGAAAGCTGTCTGATTCCCGCCCCCCGAACGCCCCCTCACCCCGATCCGCCTCTCATCCACGAACGGCAGGCTCGCCAGATACGTCAGCGCCGCCGAGTTGTCCCGCACCATGATCCCCTGAAGCGGCATGTTCGCCATCACCGGATACCAGAGCGCGTGCCCGGTGCCCTTGCGCTCCCCCGCCTCCGGAAAGTCCACGAACAGCACCACGAACCCGCGCCGCGCCAGCCCCCGGCACAGCCGCGCGTAGAAGTCCGTTGACTTCCCCTTGTACGAGTGCCCGTGCACGTGCATCACCGCGGGCGCCGGCTGCGTCAGCCCGTCCGGCACATACAGGTGCGCCGTTATATACCAGCCCCTTCCTCTCTGCATGGCGACGGGCCGTATCGAGAACCCATCGTACTGCACCGCGGGACGCTCTCGCACCCGCGTCGGCCGCGCCGGAATATCGCTCGCGCGAAGGCCGAGGCACCCCATCACGATACCTCGCACCTCCCGAATCCGCTCTCGCACCGCGCGCGCCGACCGCCCGCGGTAATCGTACCGCGGCGCGCGCTGGAGCGCCTGGCGCGCCAAGTCCTTCAACATCGTAGGATACAGAAGCTCCGTCGGCCTCTCCCACGGATCGCTCTCTCGCAGCAAGCTCGCAAGTTGCTCCGCCATCTCTCACCTCGCAATCAACCCACGCCCAACCTTCGGCAACCCCCGCCCCCCTCCTCCCACCACGCCCCGCGTCGCCCTTGCCGCGCCGACGGAAGGCGCGTGTCTCGGTCCG
>DAOVEW010000324.1 GCA_030668755.1 Bacillota bacterium
CGGCGATGCGGCCGAGCTGGGTGCGGCCCTGGCTCCACGGAGAGAGGAGGCGGCCGTCGTGGACGAAGGCCTCTCCCCGCGAGAGATACAGCGGCTCGAGCACAGTCGGGTCATATGTGAGAGACAGGCGTGCGCCGCGGAACTGCCCCGCGGGCACCAGCTTGACGGCCACCGGCACGAGTGTGGGCTGGCCGTCGGTGAGTTCGGGGACGGTCTGGTCGGCGGGGTGGACGCGCAGCTCGGGCGTGAGCCGAGGAACGCTGACGGTATGCCGGCCGGTGACGGCGCGGGCCCCCGCCGCTGTGGCTCTGACAGAGAAGGGCAGCTCGCCGGTGGGCAGCCCCAGCGCACGGACCTGCCAGTTGAAGGTGATGTTCTCCCCGGGCTCGATGCGGTCCGCAACCAGCGTGGGCTGAGACTGACCGGCGAGAGCGAGACCGTCAGAGAAGGAGAGGGAGGCGACGAGGCTGCGGGCCGGCTGGGCGCCTTCGTTCGTGACTCGGGCGCTGACGGCGAACGGGTTCGGAGAGTAGCGGTTGTCGCGCGTCACAGCCAGCCGGTTCGGCGCGGCAATCGTCACGCCGAGCTGGGGCGGGCTGTTGACGGTGACATCGCGCACCACCCGATTGGGCTCAAGGTTCTCCGAGGTTATGGTGGCTGCAATCTGGAGCATGCCCGTCACCTTGCCCGTCGGCCGGAGACGCCAGGTGACCTGGCGCGTCTGGCCGGCTCGCAGCAGCCCGAAGAGCGTGATCCTGTTGCCTTCTGCGATCTCCAGTCCCTCGCTCGGGCGCAGGGCCAGCACTGTGCCGCGGGAATCGAAGCCGCCGCTGTTCTCCACATAGGCAATGACGGAGAAGAGGCTCTCCTCGTCATACCGGTAGTCCACTTCGGCAGGGGCAGTGAGGCCGAGGGAGAGCTGAGCGGGGCTTAGTGTCACGCCGCCGATGCCGTAGAGGGTGGAGCAGACGCGCGATTCGCCCGGCGGAAGGACGGCCGGGTGCCAGTACAGGGCTACGGCCGTGTCCTGGGCCGCCTCGTCCCGGCGCGTGAAGTCGGCGCCGGTCGGAAAGGGGAACTCCCAGGGGGAGTCGGCAAGCGTGCCCCAGTCCACCATCTCGATGTGGTCGGGGGGAATGGCGCCGGGGCCCCGGAGGGTGCCCTGCGAGATGACGGCGGGATCGCCGAGGGAGTCGAAAGCCTGCCAGTAGTCGGGAATGTCTTCGCCGATGAGCTGGGTGGCGGTGGCGATGGCGCGGTCGCCGGCGCGGAGTGGAGCGCCGTCGTTCGATCCGAGCATTGTGTCGAGCATGGCCCGGAGGCCAACGGTGTAGGGGAGTTCTCCCCGGTTGACAATGCGGTAGGAGATGCGGGCTGCGTCCTCGACGCGCGTCGTCGGGCTGCGAGCGAAGCTCAGGTCCTGGGTGACCTCGAGGTCGCCGATGGCGACCGTGCAGAGGATATGGTCGTCGGAGACATGGGGCGATACCGTGACCGCGCCCGTGGGTGCGCCGAGCCCTGCACGGCGCTCGGTGGGCCCGCCGAAGATGTAGGGCTCGCCGTCCACGAGCACAGTCGTGTACGACGTCCACGGCTCGCGGCTCCCGTAGATGAGGATCTTGTCGTCATCTGAGGAGCGCGAGGGGTCGCCGCCGGTGGTGTCGACTGCGAACCGGCCGGTTTCCTGGCTGCCCGCGTTGACGCGGATGCGGATGAACTCGTTGTCTATGGATACCACACCCGCAGGCGGCCCGGGCTCCACGGCGGGCGAAGGCATGCAGAGCAAGATCGCGAGCATCGCTGGGACAAGGGCAGGGTGCGTTCCTCTTCCGCGCATTCGGGCTCCTCACTTCCGCCGGGCTGTTCCGTCTGCGAATTCGAAGATTATGTCCACCTTGCCGGACGCGGGCTCCCCGTCTTTCACCCCGGGCTGGAAGGTCCAACCTCTCCTGACAGCCCGCGCGGCAGCTTCGTCGAGGAGGTCGTGGCCCGAGCTCTTCGCGACGGAGATGGTGGAGACCGATCCGTCCTCCGCAACGAGGACGGACAAGGTGACACTCCCCTCCAGGCCGCGGTCCACGGCGTCCTTTGGGTATATCGGCGCCGGCCCGGGCACGATCCCCGGACCGCGGGTTGGGCCCGCAGGAGCTTCAGTCCTGCCGCCGGCCCCGGCTTGCTCTTTGCCAACGGTCTCGGGACCGGCCGGCTCCGCGCCCTTGTTCGAGGTCAGAATCTTCGGAGCCGCGGGGGCGGCCTTGGCGTCGCCTCCTCGGCTGGCCGGTTTCGTCTCTTTGCGCTGCGGCTTCGCGGCGGCTGGGCGAACCTGTGTCTGCGCTACCTCTTGGCGCCCCCCTGGGCCGAGATCGAGGGAGCCGGCAGCGCCTTCGATCACGGTTAGCTCAATCGGAATCAAGATGGGCGGTCTGACGGGCGTGCGGCCTGTGAGAATGCCGATGAGCGTGACCGCGAGTACATGAAAGCCCAGCGAGAAGGCAGTCGCGATGGTGAACCGCCGGCCGGCCGGCATCGGTGTCACTCGCGACTGGAGTTGCTGGGCGGAGGCGGTCATGGGTCCCGCTAATGGCGCGGTTGGGCTGATGGACCGCCGCCTTCCCGGGCCGCGGCCAGCGCGATACGGTGGTAGTTGGCGAGGCGCACCTCGTCGAGCGCCCCGACGAGCTGCGAGTAGGGCACATCCCTGTCGGCCATCAGGACAATCTGGGAGTCCCGGTTCCCGCCCGTGGCCGCGCTCACTGCGCTCCCGATCTCGTCGTCGGCGACGGGCTTCCCGTCAACCTGAACCGGCTGGCCGGGCAGGAGTGTCAGCACGACACGCGCGGGCACGGGCTGGGCGCTCTTCGCCGAAGGGAGGCGAAGCGGCAGGCCGGACTGAGCGCCGACGAAGGTCGAGGCCACCGCGAAGAAGATCAACAGGTTGAACACCGTGTCGATCATCGCGGTGAGGTCAAGATAGGGCCGGATGCGCCGCCGGCGCCGAGGGACGAGGAATTGCTCGTTCATGGCTGCACCTTGGCGGCCGTCTGGATGTTGAG
>DAOVEW010000100.1 GCA_030668755.1 Bacillota bacterium
TCGACTCTCGGCCCAGCATTCTGTTTCCGCGCAGACGCACGCGCCTATCACGCCGTATCGGACTCAAGCCCGAACCACCCCAGGGCCTACGGCTGGACAGCCGAGTCCAGGCGGTGCTTGAATGTACCAGAGCCGAGCGCCGCGAGCAAGAGGTGATGCAAAAGAGTAAAAGTTCAGTCTTGGTGAGAGTGATTTTGGGTTGGGGGGGTATCAGGCGCGGGGGGCGGACAGCAGAAGTTCCTGGCAGGAGGCCAGCAGGGGCTTATCCTGGACCTGCCAGGTGCCCAGCAAACTCATCAGCGCCATCTTGGTCGCCGATCCCTTCGCCGAGCGGGTGCCGCCTGAGATCTTGCGGGCCACTACCGCCGGCCGCAGGCTGCGTTCCGCCAGGTTGTTGCCTGATGGCACGCGGGGATCGCCCACGAACAGAAACAACTCCCCCAGATGCCTCATGATCCGCTGCGCCAGCACCCGTTGCGGCGCGCCCTCATCCCGGAGATAGGGCCGAGCCAGCCCCGCCGCGGTGCGCTGGAAGCGCCGCTGTGCCTGCTGGCGTTTGCGGGCCTGCGGGTGAGCAAAGACCTTCGCCTCCCGATAGAGAGAAAGCACCGCCTCCACCCAGGCCAGAGTGTCGGGCCGGTCCCCGTTCAGCTCCGCCAGCTCCTTCAGGTCCCGAATCAGATGTACCCAACAGCGCTGATGCTTTCCCTCCAGCCGGTTGTAGCCGGCATAGAAGTCTGACACTGTTACTCCCGCAAACCCCTCCCCCAACACCTCCTTGGCCACCAGCCCAGAGCGAGACTGATCATACACAAAGTAGCGCACCCTCGGAGTGGTGAATGTCCACAGATACCCGTTCTGTCCATCCTCTCGCCAGCCCGTCTCATCCGCACACACCGCGGGGCTCCCCCTCACCTCGTCATGCAGCCGCCGCAACTCTCCCCGGCCGGCCCTCACCACCCCGGCCAGCAACTCCACCACCTCCCCAGCGCTCACCTGCAAGCCCCATAACTCCCCCAACAGCCGCCGGATCACTTTCATGGGTTTACCCGCCGTCCGTGTGGAGGGGACGCGGCAGGCAATGTGAAGGGTGGCCACCAAGGACTGCACGCTCACCCCGAAACGTCGCTTGCCTTGCACCCCGAGCTCCCGCGACCCCAGCTTCGGCACCCACCGCTTGCCGCAGATGCCACAGCGGCGCGCCATCACCACATGCTCCACCACCCGCACCCTCGGCAGCACCACCTCGATCACCTGCCGGCGCCGATGCTCCCAGCCCCCACAAAGCTTCCGCCCGCAATCCGGGCAGCTTTCCATCGCATGATAAACAGTCTCATCAGGCCGCTCCCGCCGCCGCACATAGGCCTGATCCCGTCGCTTGTGCTCCTTCTTCTGCTTCGGGGGCCGGCTCGCTTTGATAGCCAACTGCACCCCCCCTCCCCCACCTCGGCGCAGCCGCCTGTTCTCTTCCTCCAACTCCTCCACCCGCGCCACCAGCTCCTCGATCTGCCCCTGCTGGTACCCGATGATCTCAAGTAGTTCTTCTCGCGTGGCGGAAGTCAAATCCTTCACGCATCTCTTATTCCTCCGATCCGCCAACAATTCTCATCAAGAGTGAACTCTTACGCAAAAGACACCTGCGGAGCAGGCGCGAGCCGCACCTTCCAGCGGTCGCGCGCGTGGAGGATCGAGTGCCGCTTACGGCGTAATGCTCTGCGTCCCGCTGAGCTCGACACGGCCTGGCGACGCACTCGGGTGTATGGCGATCGCGGCGGTCCTTGCGGGATGATATCCGCCCACGGGAGACGGGGATGAAGAGAGTCGACTCCCAAGCTGCAGCGCGGGATAGTGGTAATCGCTGCTCTCAGCGCATACCGTTGTGGTTCGAGTGGGTTATCGCGGGGGCGATTGTTGGCGGCCTGTTCCTGGGCAGCATACTGGCTGCTGCCCGCGCCGGCTAGTGCCGAGGTTCCGTCTGGCGGAGCCCGTTCTGAAGGCCTCCAACGGCGCCACCGTGGTATCCCGCGCAGTCCCGGGGTCGGCCAGCGGCTGGCGACTTCGTCGCACATGGCCGAGTCCGGCTCGTCTCTGGGGCGCCTGATCCGGACCCGCCCTAATATCTGTTGTCGGCTTCTGGGAGTGCGAGCCGCTACAGGATCGTCAGCCGTGAATGCCGAAGGAATCCGGCGCGGATGCCTGGGCATTGTGGGTTGGCTAACCCTTGAGCGTCGGCCCGGAGGGCTAGGCAAGCTTGCTTCTCCCTGAAAGCAGCCGATGCTGGGCTGTGAGCACACACTAAGGAGGAGACAGATGCCGCCTACGCTTTCCATCGATGACAGAATTGGGATATCAACGCACTTCCTGCCGGCAACGCATGGCGAGGACATCTATCGTGCCATCGAGCTCGTGCACGAGGCCGGGTTCGCCGGCTTCGAGGTCGTCCCCACTCTCGATCAGGCCCAGCTCGGTTACCCGGAGAATCACCCCAATGTCGGCATAGACCTCTTCGAGGCCTCCGACGCCGACCTCGACCGGCTCAAGGACGCGCTCAGCGCACTGCAGTGGGTCACCGTCCACTCTCCGCATCTCGATTGGAACCTGGCCAGCGCAAACCGTCACCTCAGGCGGCTTACCTGGGAGTACTATGACAGATGCATCGAGCTCGCCCTTCGCCTCGACGCCGCTGCCATGACCTTTCACATGGGCGGCGGCACCTGGGGCTACCAGCGGAGCCATGAGATCATCTGGCAGCACAATCTCGAATACGCGCACCATGCCAGCGAGCTGGCGCGGCCGCACAATCTGCCGATCGGATACGAGGTTGGTGGGTTTGATCTTCTCAAGTTCGTATGCGATCGGGTGGAGGGATGGGGGATCAACATGGACATCGGCCATGCCTACATGAGCGTCCACTCAGACGAACCATACTTCCGCTTCTTCGATGAGTTCAGGGGCCGCATCGTCGAAATCCACCACAACGGCATCAACCACTACTGGGGACGCTACATGGAGCATCAGCCCCCTTACCTGAACAACATGATCGACTTCCAGGGCACCTACGAGCGCCTCCGCGACGACGGCTACGCGGGCCCTATCGTCTGCGAGATCCAGGGCATGGACATCCCCCAGGGCATCCGCCACTGCCTGCAATCCAAAGACATGATCTGCGGCATCTGGAACAGCGGACTTCAGATGCAGAACCGGTGGTACGAAGGGTAAGGCAGGTCGCGGTCCTTCGCCATCTCGTGCGCGGAGACCCGCGGTTGGCTGCGTCTCGGGGGTGAAGAAGGAAGACCTGCTCGATCCACCGGCTTCCCGGTGGTTGGCCCTGGCAGCTCGTTTGTCCCCGGACTCGCAGCGCCAGACGTGTGCCCGGGGTGACTTTTCTGTCACTTCCCTACTGTGGAATGGCTCGATTCTCTGGCCTTGGCTTGGTGCTTCGAGCAGACGCCAGATCTATCCCTCAGACAGGCGTGGGTATCCGAAGTGGGCAAGCCTTGCAACACGGCTGTGTTGACGATCGAACATGGTTGTGCTATCCTGCGACGTGCTTGTGGGCCGCGAGGGCGAGGGCGCGGCGGTAACTGGACACTTCGCAGCGGTCAAGGAGATGGGAATGGTGGAAGCTGCTCATGAACGGTCTCGTTCATCTGTGCGCCCTGTCGATCTGAGCAAGCTCCTTGAGCGATTGGAGCTTGGAATCGGACAAGCGGCGCAACTCTGCGGGGTCTCCATTCGACAGCTCTCCTACTGGACTGACAAAGAGATCGTCAAGCCCACCGAGAAGGGCGGCGGCCGTACCTACGACTACCAGGCTATCGAGAAGGTGTACCTAATTAAGCAAGCCCTGGATCAGGGATACAGCCTGGAGGGTGCGGTGCAGGAGGCGACGACCTACCTGGCCCGGCGCGACAGGAAGCAGAAGAAGGTGGCCGGTATGCCGGAGGCGGAGCTGCGGAAGCTAGCGGCTGAGCGGCCCGACCGGCTTCGTCAGTTCGCGGGCCGCATTCGCCGGGGCCTGCGGACCTACCGCGTGAGCGGGGACCTCGGGCGGCTGGTGGCCTCAGTCAGCGGCTTCGAGAGGTTGATCGCCTTCCTGGAGGCGAACCCATACACGGTGAATACCGCGGGCCAGATCGCGTTGCGGGTCGGCCGCGAAGCAGAGCGCGTGCAAGAGGAACTCGACCTCTTGGAGCAGAGGCGCTTCGTCCAGAAGATCAGCTATCCCGGGGCAGATGTGTACCGCTACATTCCCCCGCGTCGACGATGATGGAGCGTACGGCGACACATCGGCAAAGGTGACCAGAAACAGCTTGTGAGGAGATTCGTATGGATCGAGTTAGAACGGGGATCGAAGGCCTCGATCAGTTGCTCTGCGGCGGCCTATTACGAGGCAACGCGCTGCTAGTCGCTGGATCTCCGGGCAGCGGCAAGACAAGCCTGGGGATGCAGTTCCTCCACAATGGTATCACGAAGTACGGCGAGCCCGGCCTTTTCATCACCTTCGAGGAATTCCCGGAGCGCATATACCGCGATGCCGAGAACTTCGGCTGGGACTTCCGCGGCCTCGAGAATCAGGGCAAGCTGAAGGTGCTGTTCACCTCCCCCGACGTACTCCAGCAGGATATCATCCGCGACCGAGGCATCGTAAGCGAGATGATCGCCGAGATCGGGGCGGCACGGGTGGTCGTGGACAGCATCAGCAACCTCCACGATGCCGAGGAGAGCCCGCGGGGGTTTCGCGAAGCTGTGTATGGCCTCGTCAACGCGCTCAAGAGGGAATCGCTCAGCGCGCTCCTCATTCGGGAGCTGCGGGAGAAAGAAGAGATTGGAACGGGCCCGGAGGAGTTCGTTGTCGACGGTCTCATTCTCCTGACTCGCGGCTACGTCAGAGGCCACAACATGCGGTTCATCGAGGTCATCAAGAGCCGCGGCTCCCCGCACATCGCGATCCCGAGCCTCTTCTTCTTCGGAAAGGGAGGCATTCGCGTGCTGCCTCCATTCCAGGAACCGTTCTATCGCTTCGAAGAGGCCGTCTCGACCGGTATCGCGGACCTGGATGACCTCCTGGGCGGAGGCATTCCGTACGGCAGCTTCTACTTGATGGAAGTGGATGCCGATCTGCACCAGGATATCTTCGATGCCGGCTTCGCGAAAGAGGCCTTGGAGGCGGGAGACCGGTATGTCCGGATAGCGGGGCAGAGCGATGACAAGTCGCGGTGGCGCGCTCTCATGAAGTCAGCCGGTATGGAGCGGCGTCTCCGGCGGGCCACTGAGAACGACGAGGTCAGATTCCTCGAGCCCGACGGCGAGACGCTCTCCGCAGAGCTGGACCAGCTCTGCGCAACCGCGGGCGCGAAGACCACGCACCACCACCCCAGCCAGGTCAGAAGCTTCAGGACGTTGCCGCCCAGGTCGCTCGTTCCCATGGTCCACTTGTAGAACCAGAGCTCGTGCACCCGCGGGTTCAGGGCGCCCGGCCAACTGCCCAGGACGCCCATGAGGGCCTGGTGGGCGGACATGTGCGTGGACAGTAGAAGACAGGCCGTCAAGGGCGGCAGGACCAACCCGCCGAGAAAGGCTCCCGCCGCGACCGGCGCCCTTGGCCGCGATGCCCGCTGAAGCCAAAGGGTTATCGCCAAGCCCGCGGCCATCGCCGCGCACGCCGCCAGGAAGATCTCCGCCTTGGTCAGGAAGACCAGCCCCAAGGCCCCG
>DAOVEW010000137.1 GCA_030668755.1 Bacillota bacterium
TGATCAGGATGACGGGTTGCTGCGCTAAGGATGACGGGTTGCATCGCTCAGGATGACGGGTTGCTGAGCTCAGGATGACTGGTTGCTGCGCTCAGGATGACGGGGGGCCGGCGCTCAGGATGGCGAGGGGACGCTCGAGACGATAGGGAGGGCGCTCTCACCAGTCCTCGGCCAGGTCGCGCCAGTCGGGGTTGCTGGACTCGATTAGGGCCACCTTCCTCTTCCGAAGCCAGCCTTTCATCTGCTTCTCCCGGAGGATGGCGGTCTGGGGGTCGTCATAGCTTTCGAAGTAGACGAGGCGTCGGTTGTTATAGCGCGAGGCATAGGCGGGCAACAGCTTCTGCTTGTGCTCAATCATGCGCCGATGGAGGTCGTTGGTGATGCCGATGTAGAGCATGCGGGAGTGATTGGCGAGAATGTAGACGTAGAAGTCTTCCATGGGCTTGCGCTTGAGCGATATGAGGAATCTTTCGGCAAGCTTAGGGAAGACCCCTCGCTGCGCTCAGGATGACAACAATGCTGCTCACCCCTTCATCCCACTCAGGGCGATTCCTCTTACGAAGTAGCGCTGGCCGATGATGAAGACGATGAGGACGGGGACCATGACGATGACGGAGGCGGCCATGAGGAGGTGGTACTCGGTGGTGTAGGAGTCTTGGAAGTGGGCGAGGCCGATGGGGAGGGTTTTGAGGGCGAGGCGGTCTACGACCATGAGGGGCCAGAGGAAGTCGTTCCAGGAGTGGAGGAAGACGAAGGTGGTGAGGGTGGCGAGGGCGGGTTTGGAGAGTGGCAGGATGATGTGGCGGTAGACCGCGAAGGGGGAGGCGCCGTCTATGACGGCGGCGTCTTCGAGTTCCTGGGGAATGGTCATGAAGAACTGGCGGAGCAGGAAGGTGCCGTAGGCGGAGAACATGGGCGGGAGGATGAGGGCGGCGTAGGTGTTGGTCATGCGGAGGTTGGCGAGGAGCGCGTACACGGGGAGCATCATGACGATGGCGGGGACCATGAGGGTGGCGAGGTAGCCGAGGAAAATCGAGTCGCGGCCGGGGAAGCGGAGGCGGGAGAAGGCGAAGGCGGCGAGGGAGCTGGTGAAGACGGTGCCGATGGTGATGCAGATAGTGACGATGATGGAGTTGAGGTAGAAGACGAGGAAACCGTCCACCCTTTGCGCGAGGCCGAAGAAGGCATCGCGCACACGCACGCCCTGTGCGCGCCAGGCATCGAGGTAGTTGTCCCAGTGGAGCTTGGTCCGGCGGATCGTGGTGAGGTCGGCCTCGGGGACCGTGAGTTCTTGGCCGGCGGCTAGGTCGCCTGGGGCGACCGCCGTGGCGGCCGGAGGCCTAGCCACGCGAGCCTCGGGGGAGAGCACGCGGACATGGACCCCGTCGGGGGAGTAGCGGAGGATGGCGACGCGGGCGGGCCCTCGGGACAAGAATGTCCCTCCTACGAGGTCGGCGACGCGGCACTCCCGGCCGTCGATCGTGGTGGTCACGGGCTCGCTGGGGATCCAGCGGGGAGGGAACTCGACGGCGTAGGCGGGGGCCTTGAGGGAAGTGGAGATCATCCACGCGAGGGGCAGGATCATGGTGGCGCCGACCGCGCTGAGGGCGAGGTACGCGATGACTGTCAGCAGGACATGTCGGCGTTTCGCGCTGCCGGAGATCATCGGTAGTGCACCAGGCGCTGGCCGTAGCGCCAGTTGATGAGTGTGAACGTGAAGACGAGGAGGAAGAGCACGACGGCGACTGCGGCGGCGTAGCCGAGCTGATGCCACGAGATGGCGTAGTTGTATATGTAGAGCATGAGGGTGGTGGTGGCGCCGGCGGGGCCGCCGGCGGTCATGAGGAAGGCGGCGGTGAAGAGAAAGCTGCCCTGGAGGCCGGCGATGATGCTCATGGTGACCACGAAGAAAGTGGTGGGGGAGAGCATGGGCCAGGTGATGTGGCGCAGGCGCGCCCAGGGGCCTGCACCGTCGAGGTCGGCGGCCTCGTAGAGCTCCTGGGGGATGCCCTGGAGGCCGGCGAGGTAGAGCACGCAGTTGTACCCGCCAACGGTCGCCCAGAGGGTCATGATGATGAAGGCGGGCTTGGCCCAGGCCATGGAGCCGAGCCAGTCGGGCGGATTGGGGATTCCGAGGCCCATGAGGACGCTGTTGAGCAGGCCGACTTCGTTGGGCTGGGAGTGGAAGATCCACTTCCAGACGATGACGACGGCGACGGCGGAGCAGACTGTTGGGAGGAAGTAGATGGTGCGAAAGATAGTGATGCCGCGGAGGCGCTGGTTGAGCAGGAGCGCGAGCAGGAGCGAGCCGGCGATGGAGAGGGGGATGCCGAGCATGAGGAAGAGGGTGTTGCCGAGATAGCGCCAGAACTCCGGGTCGTTTGCGACGAGGAGGCCGTCTTCGCGGTGCCAGCCGAGAAGGCGGACGAAGTTGTCGAGGCCGACGAACTCCATCTGCCGGGTAAGGTCGCGCAAGCTGGTGATGGGAGCGAGACGGTAGTCGGTGAGGCTGAGGGCAAAGCACGCGAGCACGGGGAGAAAAGTGAACATGAGAAAGCCGAGGAGGTTCGGAAGCAAGAAGGGAAGCGCTTGCAGGAGCGCGCTGCGCCGCGGGGGCGGCGAGGCCGAGGAGCTGAGGGCTGGCGTATCGGGTTATGCCATCTGCCGGGCGCTATTATCCTGTCAACGAAGTCTCGAACCGACCCGGCCCTGAGCAGGTATGGGGCAAGCGAAGGGGGGCCGACGGCGAGGTTCTTCGCTCCACCCTACTCCGCTCTGAGGCGGCGCAGGACTGCGCTGAGAATGACAGCCGGAGGCCGGTGAAGGGGCCGGGGAATTCGGGGGCAGGACACTAGCTATCCTCCAGCTCATCTCCCTCCGCGGGGTAGTTGAACGAGTCGATCTCGCGGCCGACGAAGATGGTGACGATGAATTGCTCGCGGTCGAAGCTGGGGAGGTGGGAGGAGACCACATCTTCGTCGAGCTGGCGAAGCAGCGCGTCGCGTTCGGGCTCGTCGAGCGGCGATTCGAGGCAGACGTCGGCCTGCACGGAGGCAGCGGTGTAGTGGATGTCGATCTGGCCGATGCGCTGCTCATCGCGCCAGACGAGATAGATCTCGGAAGACAACGTGCGCAGGACGCGCACGAGGCGGAATCGCTCCACGTTCGTCCCTTTCGCGAATGGGTGATGATTGTATTAGGCGGGGGAGGGGATGACTCCTGCGGGGGATTTGTGACGCTGAGTCAGAGCCGCCGAGGCGTGGGTCAGGCGAAGGTCGGGTGGATAGCGGGGGAGGCGCAGGCTTCTAAAGTGCGGGCCTATACGCGCCGACAAAGGAGTAGACAGTTGAGAGCAACACGCCGGCGGGCTGTGGAGGGGTCAGCGCGGGGGATGCCGCCGGGGTGGTGAACGCGGCAAAGGAGATGACCGGGATGACAATGACGGAAGAGGCCGCTGTGACGACAGAGGAAGAGCAACTCGTAGTGTTCGAGCTGTCGAAGGAATCGTACGGGGTGGATATCGGTGCGGTGAACACCATCATCCGCATGGGGCGAATCACGCACGTGCCGCGGGCACCGGATTTCGTGAACGGCGTGATCAACCTTCGGGGGAGCATCGTTCCGGTGATAGACCTGCGGAAGCGATTCGGGCTTGAGGCTTTTGAGGAGACGAAGGCCTCGCGGATCGTGGTGATGGAGACCTCGGCGGGGCTGGTCGGGCTGATCGTAGACGCGGTGACGGAGACGCTGTCTCTGGCGACCAATGCCATCGAGCCGCCGGCTGAGCTGGTGACTACGGCGGATTCGCACTACCTGCGGGGGGTGGCGAAGGTGGACGAGCGGCTGATCATTCTGCTCGACGTCGAGAGAATACTGACGCTGTCCGAGGCAGCAAAGCTGGGCGAGTTGGATGCTCCGGAGGAGGTCCACTGCGAGGAGCCCGTGGTCGCGGAATCTGCGGTCTCCTGAGGGCCGCGGGGCGGCAGAGGCAGAAGTCCGCCAGGCGGCCACGGCGATGCTCGAGTAGATGGCATTCACGTACTTCTTCAGAGATGCGCGCACTCTCGATCTGATCGCACGCCATGTTGTCCCCCACCTCAGAGGCAGGAGATACGTGGATGTGTGGGACGCAGGGTGCGCCACGGGGCCAGAGGTGTACTCTCTGGCGATAGTGCTGCGAGAGAACATGAGCGAGTTCGTCTTTCGCAACGTGCGCATCTGGGCCACGGACATTGACGACCAGTTCGCGGAGATCGTTCGCCGCGCGCGGTATGAGGAAGAGGAGGTGAAGCGGATACCAGGCGAGCTGTTGGAGAAGTACTTTGCGCCTGCTGAGGAGACGGGCCATGTGGTAGTTGCGGAGCCCTTGAGACGGGCGGTGACGTTCTGCCATCACGATCTTACCTCGCTGGAGCCGATTCGGGAGGGCCTTTGCCTGATCGTGTGTAAGAACGTGCTGCTTCATCTACGCAGTGAACAAGTCACGCCTGTGCTCAAGATGTTTCGCGACGCGCTCGATACGGGCGGGTTCCTCGTTACAGAGCAGACGCAGAAGATGCCTGCGCGGGCAAGTGCCTGGTTTCGGCGGGTGGCCGCCGATGGGCAGGTGTTCGAGCGCGTGTAGCGGGCCGGCGTCTGTCGGGGGCCTGCCACATGCTTGATGATAAAACCATTTCGATTGACAAAGAGGAGACAACGGACATGGCAACGACGAGCGCTAGAACTGCGGTCGCAGAGAACGCGACTGCGAGGCAAGTAAGGCGTCAGCGAACAACGGAGTCGAAGCGGGCCGCCAGCAATGGCCAGCTCTTCGAGGAGCTGAGTCGGTTGGTGGAGGCGGTCAAGGCGGGCGAGCTGTCTGAACGCGCGAACGTGGGGTTGTTCGAGGGCACAGAGCGGCAACTGGCCGAGGGAGTGAACGAGATAGTGGACGCCCTCGTGAGGCCCATCAACGTGACCGCGGAGTACGTGGATGCGATCTCCAAGGGGAACATCCCGGAGAAGATCACCGAGGAGTACAAGGGTGACTTCAA
>DAOVEW010000341.1 GCA_030668755.1 Bacillota bacterium
CTCCGCACCCATCAGTGCGGCTATTCGGACATTCTCACCCAGGTTGTTGTCGTAGCACGTCAGCAGCCCCGCCCGGCACCCGTGCGGCGTGTCGAAGACCGTGTACTCCGACCCTGATTCCATGTGCTCGCTGACGAAGCAGTGGAGCTTCCGGTGCCGCCGGAATTCCCCGTTCGGCATCGCGACTACGTACGTGTTGTGCAGCTTCCCGTCATCGGCCGCCTCCACAAGGCCCGCCCCTACCGTCATCCGGTGCGCCTTCGCCAGATCCATCAAGGCCTGTGACGACGGGCCGTCGAACACCGGCTCGGCCAGCTTCACCAGCTCCTCCCGGGAGAGGTGTCGCAGAAACCAGTAGCCCGTGATGCAGCACTCCGGGAACAGCACCATCTCGACCTTCTGCTCCGCCGCTCGCTCCACGAAGCTCCTGATCTTGCCGAGATTGGCATCCCTGTCCCCGGCGGCGTGCTCGAACTGAACTGCTGCTACGCGCATGTCTCGCACTGGTCGAACCTCCTGCGCAAAGCACGGCGCTCCGCGGCGACGCGCACTAGTGTGGATTCCCGCATGCGCGAGATTCTCCTGCGCCGCGTGCGCAGCCCACAGTCCTCGAACGCTTGCCCGCGCGTTGTCCACTTGCTACAATGGCGGCGAGGGTGGCCCCGATGGCATTCTGCCCCAACTGCAAGCTCGAATACCGCCCCGGCCTCTGTCGCTGCCCCGACTGCGGCGCCGACCTCGCCGACCGGCTGGAGTCACCTGCCGGTGACGCGGACCGCGGAGAGGACCTCGAGCAGGTCATCCTCTGCACCGTCGACGGTGAGCTCCACGCGAAGCTTCTGGAGGACGTTCTCGCTTCCCAGGGCATCCTTTTCCGCGCCCAGTACGGCGCTTGGGCTGACGGCCCGTCCGGCGGACTGCCGCCGCCCGTTGGTGGAAGTGAGTGTCCCATTATGATCTTCGTGAAGCGCGAGGATATCTTGCGGGCCCGCGCGATATACGAGGACTTCGAGCGCATCGGCCTTCAGCAGGTGGACTGGGAGCTGCTCCCTGACGGGAGCGATGATCCGGGCCGATGCCCCCCCTCCCGCGAGTCCCGGCCCTGACTGCCGAGAGACCAACGTGACCCATCGCGAGCGCATCCTCACCACCCTCCAACACAGAGAGCCGGACCGCGTCCCCGTCGATCTCGGCGGCACCGAATCGTCCGGCATGACTGCCGCCGCCTACGGGAGGTTGATGCAGCACCTGGGCCTACCTCTGGGGCGACGCGTCTTCGAGCCCTACCAGCAGGTGGTCTACGTTGACGACACGCTGAAAGACCGCTTCGGCATTGCCGCGTATCCGGTCATCTTCGAGCCGTGCCGCTGGCGGTCCGCGCAACTGTCGGATGGACTGCCTGGCGAGGTGCCTGCGGGCTGGCAGACTATGAGACGACAGGATGGTTCAGAGGATGCCCTCGATTCCGCGGGCACTGTCATCGGCCGGCGCGCTGCCGCGGGCCACCACTTTGACCCCGTCAACCCGCCTCTCGCCGACGTCGAGTCCCCCGCCGATCTGACGAGGCACCGCGATCCCATCGCGCGCTTCGACTGGCCTCGCTTCGCCGACGAAAGCATCAAAGCGCTGACTCAACGCGCCCGCCAGCTTCGGAAGAACTCCGACCGCGCCGCCGTCCTCAACTTCCAGTCCCATCTCCTGGCCGCCGGCCAGATCCTCCGCGGCTTCGAGAACTTCATGGCCGACCTTATTCTCAACTCCGCGCTGGCCGACGCTCTCCTGACCGAGCTTGTTGACGCCTACTGCCGCCGCGCCGATTCCCTCTTCCCCGCCCTCGACGGCCTGGTGGACGTCATCCTGGTGAACGACGACCTCGGGACTCAGCAGGGACCGATGCTCTCGCCGGACCTCTACCGGAAGCGCATCAAGCCGTATCAGAGGCGACTGTTCTCGCACCTCAAGTCGGTCAGCGGGCTGCCGCTGCTGCTGCACTCGTGCGGCTCGGTGCGCTGGGCCATCCCGGACCTCATCGAGGTGGGGGTGGACGCGCTCAATCCGGTTCAGGTGTCGGCGGCCGAAATGGACTCGACTGCGCTCAAGCGCGACTTTGGCGACGCCATCGTGTTCTGGGGTGGCGGGTGCGACACGCAGCGCGTGCTCAGCCGAGGGACGCCGGCCGAGGTGAGGGAGGAGGTCAAGCGCCGGATCGCCGACCTCGCCCCCGGAGGCGGCTTCGTCTTCTGCCAGGTTCACAACATCCAGCCCGAAGTCCCGCCCGAGAACGTCGTCGCAATGCTCGAGGCGGCGGCCGACTTCGGCGGCGCGCCGCCATAGGACCGACACGTCGCTGGCTTCTCCCAGCGGCGGTTGTGTGAGCGCCTGGCGGCCGCGCTCGGCTATGTGCGACGGGAAGCAGTCGGTTTCAGGTTTCCGGGAAGACGGGCCGGGCGCTAAGCCTGAGGGGGGGAACCCGATAACGCTCCAGCGTCGGCCGCACGGCTGTTCGGTGAACTCTTACAGCTTGACTGCGCACATGCCAACAGGTAGAATCGAGACGAATGCGCGAGTTGGCCCAAGAGATGAGGAGGGAGCAAAGCATATGAGAAGCGGCGATTTCTTGGCTGGTGTGCTGGTAGGCGCCCTGATCGGTGCCGCGCTCGGACTCGTCTTCGCTCCGGAGCCCGGCGAGGAGACGAGGGAGCGAGTGGCGGAGAAGGCCCGGCACTTGAAAGAGGCCGCCACCGAGCGCGGGCGTAGCATCCTTCGCAAAGCCGAAGAGGAGGAGTCTGAGGACAGCTAGAGTCCTCACCTGTCACGACGAGAGCAGCCCCCAGAACCATCGCAGGGGATGGGACTCGCAAGAGCTGTTCCACCGCGCGTTGCCACACTTCGGGCACCGCGGGT
>DAOVEW010000234.1 GCA_030668755.1 Bacillota bacterium
GGCATTGTAGACGAGTACCGGCGGCCGAAGATGGCGTACGAGGTGGTGCGGCGGCACTACCGGCGGGCGCGGGAGGCATCGAAGAAGAGGCGGTAGCGGCCTGGCGGTATCTGCGCGTCCGCCAGGCAGACTGGGTGCGGAGGCACGAGGAGGCTTTCTATTGGAGCGTTTCGGCCACATGGATTACGCGGCAGGGGAGTACGTTGTCACGGCCCCGCAGACGACGAAGTCGCAGGAGAACTTCCTGTTCAACGAGAGATACTTCGCCTGCGTCAACCAGTGCGGGAACGGCTACTCGAAGTACGGCGACGCGGAAGGGCGCTACACCGCCATCATCTCGGGCCAGAACGAGCCGTACTACGAGCCCGGGTTCCAGGTGAACACTCGCCTGCTATACGTTCAGGACCGAGATACCGGAGAGTTCTGGAACGTCGGGTTCTATCCCGCGTGTCGGGAACCGCAGGAGTACGAGTGCCGCCACGGGATCGGCTACACGCTCGTCAAGAATGTGACGGACAACGTCGAGGTCACCTGGCGCCTGTTCGTGCCCCTGGGGGAAGACCCGGTGGAGATCTGGACGGTCGCCGTGAAGAACGTGGGGAGGCGGCCGCGGCGGCTCTCGCTCTTCGGGGTCGCGGAGCTCTCGCTCAGATGTGACGCCCCTCTGTACGGGCACGAGTCGTATCTACACAGCCTGCGGCTCGAACGAACGAACGGGGTCGCTGCCCGGAAGGTGGCGATGAACCTGCCGAATCCGTACTTCAGCGCCGTCATGCTCAGCTCTCGCAAGCCTGCGTCATTCGATGCCAACTGGAACAGCTTCGTCGGGCAGTTCCGGACGCTGGCGAATCCGGTGTCGCTCGAACGCGGGCGGTGCTCCGGAGGGGTCTCGAGCCGAGATCGCATCGCCGGGGTCCTCCACTTCCGCCATAAGCTGGCGCCTGGACGGAGTGTCCACACCGACTTCGCCGCGGGCGCCGCAGATGTGTCTCGCGTCGAGGCGGAGGCGACCAGATACGAGCGGAAGTACCTGGCGAATGGCGGCCGGGCGGCAGATCGGGCGTTCCAGCACATGCGGAGTGCGACGGAGGAGCGGCTGGCGCGAGTCGGCGTGACCACGCCCGAGCGGAAGCTGAGCGCGCTCGCCAACCGGTGGATGCCACAGCTCATCCAGTATGGTGCAACTCACTGCCGGTGGGGGATCATGGGTTATCGCGATATCGTGCAGCAGACGCAGGGTGCGGTGATGTTCAACCCGCAGGAGAAGATCCGGCGTCGGTTCGAGCAGGTGCTCTCATACCAGTTCCGGAGCGGCTATGCGCCGCGGGGAATCCCGGCCATCCACGAGGACTCCGGGATGAAGTATGCCGATTCGGCCATGTGGCTCATCGTCGCGGCAACCGAGTACCTGAAGGAGACCGGCGATCTGGGCTTTCTGAGGCAGCGGGTGCGCTATCTGTCGGGGACTCCCGCCACAGTGTGGGACCACCTCGACCGCGCCGCGCGAGCCCTGGGCTCACAGCGCGGCGCGCACGGATTGTCGCTGATCCGGGAGGGCGACTGGAATGACTCGCTCACGCATGTCGGAAGGGCGGGGCGAGGCGAGAGCGTGTGGCTATCGCAGGCGTTCTGCTTCACGTGTCTGCTGATGGAGGAGCTGGCGCTCAAGTTCGGCCGGCGCGGTGCGGCGCGCCGATACCGCCATTGGTACGAGCGGATGAAGGAGAGCCTCAACGCGCACTGCTGGGACGGGGCCTGGTATCTGCGGGCGTTCGACGATGAAGGCGGGGTGATCGGAGGCCGCCGCAACCGGCAGGGGCAGATCTTTCTGAACACGCAGTCGTGGGCGCTTCTGTCGCAGACAGTGCCGGAGGATCGCCTGGACGTGATGCTCAGCAGCGTGAAACAGCACCTCGAGACGCCCTGGGGGCATCAGCTCCTTCACCCCACGTACACGCGAAAGCAGGACAATGTCGGCCGGCTCTCTCTCCTGGAGCCGGGCTGCAGCGAGAATGCCAGCGTATACACCCACGGGGAGGCGTTCCTTGTGATGGGGCTGCTCCAGGCCGGCCGTGCCGACGAAGCCTACGATGCGCTGCGTCGGATCATGCCCTACAACCCAGACAATCCCAGCGATGCCGTGATTCCCTACCAGCTCTCGAATGGGTATGGCGGCCGGGATCATCGCTGCGAGCCCGGGCGCGCCCAGTACGGGTGGATAACTGGGTCGGGCACGTGGATGCACATGGCCATTGTGGAGTTCATGCTGGGCGCGAGGAGGACCTACGACGGGCTGGTGCTGCGGCCGTGCCTGCCATCTCATTGGAACGCAGCGTCGGTCCACCGGGAGTACCGGGGCTGTGCCTACGACATCGGCTATCGGCGCGAGGGCGGAGGAGGCAACAAGATCGTATCTCTGCAGGTGAGCGGCAGAGAGCGAGCGCCGGGCGCGCCGCTGCCGATGGCGCCGGGCAGGAAGCTGGACGTGCAGGTCATCCTGGAATAGGTGGAACCCACGAGTGTTCGATCGGATGTCCGGTGCGGTCGTGGCAGTGGCTGCCGTGTTGTCTATTCTCGCCCTCGCGCCTATGTCTTGCCGCCAGCGCGGAGCAGACATAGCCGAGAAGTCAGGGAGCGGAGAAATGGCCGAGGAGTATGTCAGGCCGTATGGGCCGGAGGCTCCATGGAACGTGCCGGTGGCTGGTCTTCCGCGGCACCCGCAATCGGAACTCTACCGGGATCGCCTCTGGTATGACGCCCCGAGAGGCCATCCCGGTAATTTCCTGCTGAGCTTCCACGAGTGCACTTATCCGGTTTACTACGTGGAGGACGCGACTGGCGAATACCCGGTCAAGGCGAGGTACCGGACGGCGAACCTGGACGGGAAGCGCATACCGTGGAATCCAACCTGGCGGCCGGCGCCGGGCACGGATGCCCAGATCATCCTGCTGGACCCGGCGACCGGTCGCGAGTGGAACTTCTTCCAGGTCGAGTTTCGGGATGGAGTGGTACACGCCTCGAACGCGAATCTGGTGGAGGGGGATTACCGGACGAAGGAGGACGGCTTTGCGCCTTCCCGGGGGATAGGAGTCCAGTACCTGGCGATGCTGGTTCGACCGGAGGAGGTGGCTCAGGGGGCAATCCGGCACGCCCTGTCGATGCCTATTAGGAACACCGATGGGACCGAGTATGTGGCCCCTGCGACGAAGCTGGAGCACCCGGGGCGGCCGCCGGGGATTCCCGAGGGGATGCGGTTCGCGCTCGATGTGACGGACGAGGAGATTGAGGAATGGATTGCGGCGCTGCCGCCGGAGGTCAGGCAGATGAAGAGCTACGCGCGCATTCTGGCGCGTGCGCTTCGAGAGTACGGATGGTTCATCACGGACACGAGCGGGGGCGCGCAGTTGCAGCATGAGGCGTGGGTGAGTGCAGGCGAGAAATGGTCGGCGCTGGGGCTGGACGAGGTCCCGCGCGATCTCCTCAAGGGGCTGGTGCAAAGGGAGCATATCTACGCGCTCGTGCCGAGCGACCAGTACCCTGAGTAGGGATTCTGGGCGGGAGGTCCTCACGCCTGGCCCGGGCGGACGAACTGCTGCAATGGGGCAGGAGACACGTTCCTGCCCTACACAGAGGCCGGAGAGGGCAATATGGTCGGGGGGGGCGCCCCGGGGGGCGGCGCCCCCGGCAATAGCGGGGGTGACACGGGAGACACAACAACGCAACAGGGGAGGTGGTATAACGGCAATAGACA
>DAOVEW010000277.1 GCA_030668755.1 Bacillota bacterium
ACCTCCCGCGCGACGAGCGGCTCCTCGCCCCGCCACGCCTGCACCTGGACCTCGAGCCCACGGTACATGTCGGCGAGCCGCAGCTCTCGCACCCGCACGAGCCCAACAGCAGCGCCTTCTTCGACCACCACCTTGACCTTCTGCGATACCGACACCGCCAAGGGCTCGAGCGCCGTCACGTCACCTTGTGCGTATATCGAAAGCCCGCGCCCGCCGGCGGTCTGCCCCCTTACCTTGACCACATCCCCAACCTCCAACTCATCCATAGGCACCAACTGGTCGCGTATCATGGTGGTATCGGAGTTGATCGCGATCATGACCTCGCCCGGAGGTCGGCGGCGCAGGGGCCGCCCCATGACCACGAAGGTCTGCATGTCGAGGTCGACCGAGACAACCTCGCCCACGACGAGAGTCGGCACTTGCGCAGCCGGCGGCTCCTGCTCCTGTCGGGTCTGTTTGGCCGACGGTTCTTCGCCGGCGAGGGCGCCGGCGCCGCTTGCGCAGGCCAGCAGCGCGAAGAAGACGAGTGCTTTTGCGAAACGCGACATATGCGGTCCCTCCATCAATTTATCCGGCGCGAAACGTCCGCTCCCCCCGACAGCTCGGCCGGGACCTCCACCCCGGCATCGCGCGCTTCCCGGGCGACGGCCAGCAGCTCGGCCACAGCCGAAGCGACCCGCGTGTCAGTGAGGCTGATCCTTCTGAGGACCGGCACTGCGGCCTCTAGGCTGCGGCGCGCCTGGTCGAGGTCGCCCTGGCGAACGTTCAGGCGGGCCAGCGCTGTCAACCCGGGCAGGTGTGTGGGCTGGGCCTCGAGCGCGCGACGAAGCTGGCGCTCCGGCTCTTCCAGGGGCCAGCCGCGTTCCAAGTGGAGAGCCGCCAGCTTCACCGCGGTCGTCGTGTAGTCGGGCGCTATCGTGAGGGCCTGCGCCAGGTGCTCGGCCGCGGCCTTCGGCTCGTCGGTCGTGGCCTCGAGCTGCCCCAAGAGAGCGTAGGCGTCGGCGTCCCGCGGGTGCCGCTGGACGGCACCTCGAAAGGCATCTTTTGCCTTCTCGTAGTCCTGCGCCAGAAGATAGGACTGTCCGAGATAGTAGGAGTCCCTATTCGCGCCGCTGATGCGCCGCACGCCGTATGCGTCTGAGTTCACGAAGACCGCAATAGCAGCGAGCCCCACCAGCCCCAGCGCGAGTCGGTTCCAGCCCCGCTCCCGCACCAACCGGCCGAGCTCAGCGAGGACGAATCCGGCAAACACGCAGACAACAGGGAGTGCCGGCATGCGGTATCGCCCACACACGAAGAACACCACCACCGCGGCCATCTGCGTGAGCACAAAGAGCGCCAACAGCCACGCCGCTCGGCTCCGCCGGGCGCCGAGCGCTATGCCCAGGAGCCCGAGAGGGGCGATGACGGCGAACGTGAGCGGCAGCATCCGCAGCACAGAGCTGTGGGCGCGGCCCCACTCATAGCTGACATTGTTCGGTATCTCGTAGGCGTTCCAGTAGAGGTAGACCTTCTTTACTAGCAGGGCCAGCGCCTGTGCCGGTCGCTCTCGCCAGAAGCGAAACGCCTGCTCGCGCCAGTACGCGTCCTGGGCGCGGCCGCCGGTGCGGCCGGCCCGAATCGCCTGATACCAAGTGCGCTCCCAGGCGATGCCGGATGGAATCGGCGAGTAGCCGTCCGCGTTCGGGTTGTTACCCGTGTAGAGGTTGATCCCTCCGGTTGCCGAGATCGGGACGAATCCCCGCATAAGCAGGTAGTTGCGTGCAGTGATGGGGATGATCGGCAGCACCAAGCCGAGCAGGAACACACCCGCGAGCGCTACCCACCTCTTCGCGCCCTCACCCCTCGTCACCCAGGCCGTGATGACGGCCAAGGCGAGTACCGCGAGCAACAGGAGGTTCGGGCGGGTGAGCGCCAGAACTCCGAGCAGGAGTCCAGCGCCGAACCAGGCACCTCGCGTGGGACGCTCGACTGCCCTCAGCAGCACCAGCAGGAAAGTCACCGCGAGGAAGGTGGCGATCGCGGTGTCGAGGAGCTGCCCTTCCCGGTAGACGGCGGGGCTGTAGAGCGCAGCAAGCACGCCGGCCGCAAGCCCGACAGGTCTTCCGAAAACGCGTCGGCCAAGCAGATATGTGAGGCCGCAGATCGCGGCGCCGAGCAGAAGCTGGAGGAGCCGCGCTGCGAAGAGGCTCTCTGGGCCCTCGACGAACACCCACTGATGAAAAGCGAGGAAGTAGGAGTAGAGTGGGGCCTTCGCGAGCACCTCGCGGTTGCCGATGCCTGAGGTGTGAAGAAGGATCGTCGCCCACTTGTACTGCGTGCGCGAGTCGAGAACGGGCTGATAGAAGAGCGGCCAGCGCTGGATCTGCATGAGGTAGATGATGCGGGGCACCAGCGCGAGCACCACGACCCCGGCGATCTCTAGCCGCCAATCGCCGACCGGTTGCCTCGTCGTCGGAGGTGCCAGCACGCCGCTGGCTTCGCTCTGCGGCGGCGAAGGTGCGCTCATCTCGTCGCTATCACCGCTCAACGCCACCTTCTTTCGCCGGCGCGGCCTTATCCTCATGTGAGGGACCGCGGAGATATCCCAGTGCGCGCAGCCTGTCGCGCAGCTCGTCGTCGATCTCGATTCTCGGCGGCGGCTCTGAGGAGAGCCGTTCGCGCCATCTGCTCTGGGTCAGCAGCCAGCGGGCAATGAGCTGTTCGCCGTAGGCCGCTCGTACTGGCATCTGTGCCGATAGGTCGGTCGTCTCCTTCGGGTCCGAGCGCGTGTCCCAGAGGCCGAGCGACTTCTTGGTAGCCGTCTCCCGGGGGGCCACAGACACATCTATCACTCGCTTATACCCGTCTTCGTCTATGACGGCCCCCAGGTCGAGGTCGTTGCTGTCGAACTGAGATACCTCGCCGTAGATGCGGCGCTCGCCGCCTGTGTCCGCAAGCTCGGCTGTCCGCGCCAGGTCGCGGCCCGGCAGCTCGTAGTCGAGAGCGGGCCTGAGGCCCACGGTGGACAGGACCGTTGGCAGCAGATCGACGAGGCTGACCGGGTGCCTCACGCGCAGGCCAGCAAACCGTCCACCAGGGAACTTGACCACGAGCATGACGCGCATGTCCTCCTGGTTGAGGTTCCATCCGTGCCCCATGGTATCGTGCTCCGAGAACGATTCTCCGTGGTCGGACAGGAGCACTATCAGCGAGTTGTCGTAGCGGCCGGTGCGGTGCAGCAAATCGAGGAACTTGGCAAAGGCCTTGTCTGCGTCGTAGACCTCGCCGTCGTAGAGATCGAGCAAGTGCCCAACGTCCACCTCGGACAGCTCCGGGCGCAGAACGCC
>DAOVEW010000211.1 GCA_030668755.1 Bacillota bacterium
CACCGTACGTCTCTCCGCATCCCCACTTCGGCAGCAAGGTGGCTGTCTCACAATTGCGCTGACAGCCTCGCGAGACTAGAACAGATTCTTCGCCCCTAAGTCCGCCGTAGGCGGACCGGGGTGGCGGTCGCCAGAGGCGACCTAGCCCCGTCGCTCAGAATGACACCAGACGGGGCACAGAGACCCCGCCCTGCAGAACAGGACGGAGAGGCCAGGCGTTCTGGGATTTATGAGACAGCCACCAAGCTACCGAAGCAACCAAACGGGCTTGCAACGGCTGGACCCGATGTCCACACCCATAAGGCTCATGACGGTCTCTCGATCTGCGAATGCCGCGCGTCTGCACGTTGGCCGCGCGCCTAGTGAGCGAGCAGCGCGGCGATGCGAATCCAGGTTCCCGTCGCTTCCGGGTTCTTGTCCGCGAGAACCCGTATCCGCAGCTCGTGTTCCCCAGGCTGCAGATCGTCGCGAAGCACGACGTAGCTCGCCCGCGTCCACAGCCGCGTCCACTCGTCCCAGCTCGACGTTCGCTCGGGCGCCGACCCGTCCACGCTCCACTCGATGTCTCCGGAGTCCGGTGCAACCAGCCAGTAGAGGCCGATGAAGCTGCCGGTGAACCGATACGTCAGCGTCGTCTCCGGCCTGTTGCAGGCCAGCCGATGCGGGTAATGTCCGGCAAGGGACTCCTCCTCGCGCGTCCATCCCGGCGCCTCGATCTCCCATGCGTCCACCAGGCGAACCTCTTCCAGCGGGTCCTTCGTCAGCGGCTCCGGCAGCACCGATTTCGGGCCAGCCGGCTCGCCCGTAAGGCGCTCGGCCAGGAAGCGCCGGACCTCCTCCGCGTAGATCGCGTAGCCTGCATCCGAAGGATGCGCGCCATCTGGAAGGAGTTCCTCCCACGTCGCCTCGCCGGCCTGAATCCGTTCCCAGAACGCCCGGCCGACATTGATTTTCGGTATCCCGTAGTGGTCGGCAACACGCTGATGCCGGGCCACCGTCGGGGGGACTTCGCCCCGGCCGTATGCCTGGGCTGCATGCTGGCTGGTCGTGTAGACAAATGCAATGTCGGCCTTCGGGTTCGCTCGCCATATCTGGCGCACGATACCCTCCATCCCGCGCAGGCAGCGATCCTCCGACAGAGCGCCATCGTTCACCGCGAATTCCACGAAGACGAGGTCCGGACCTCCGCTCAGCAGGTCCCGCTGGCACCGAAAAGCTCCCAGGTCTGACCCTGTACCGGGCACCGCCGCGTTTACCTCTCCCACCCGCGCCTCTGGGAACTGCTCGCGGAACCACTGCGTCGTCAGCGCCCGCCACGAGGTCCTCTCCTTGTCGGACGCGCCCCCACCCATCGTGATTGATCCACCAATGTACCCGATCGTCACGCTTCCCTCACGCCGCGCCTTCACCACTGCTCGCCCGAAATCGCCGCCAGACTCAACCAGGTGCGCCTTCTCCGACTTCATCGAGGCCTCCGCTGTCGCATACCAATTACCTGCGCCCGCTGGCTGCGCCAGCAGCCAGCATCCGCAAACAACGCACAGAAAACCGATGCGCGCCGATGTCATTCTGCAGCACTTCCCGCCCCAGCCTCTCGGGGGCTCCCAATAGTACCCCAATCGTCCTACCCAGGTGAAGGGGTTGTCGTATGACCCCGACAGCACGCTCTGCTCCCCGAAGGACCGATACAGATACTCGTTGGCCACCGTCTCGTTCCCATCCGTCATCTGCATCGAGCGGCGGTGCGCCGACTCCTGGAGCGGCACGGCCGCCGCATGCAGGATCACATGTCCCCAGCGGAGAAGACCCGAGGCGGTATCAGCCCAGCGTGACTACCACACCTGTGTTCACCTGGCGTCGGCCACTATATCACACCGGAGAGCCTCAAGGACACGACACAGGTCCTCGGCGCGTAGTTCCACGCCAGCGTCGGGACTTCCGGAGCTTATGTCCACCAGCGTTTCCCGGAAGACGCTGTTGTCCATGTAGAAGCGGGCGCGGCCAACGAACTGCGTGGGTGAGATCGCACCGACGGTCACGCCGAAGCGTTCGGCGATGTCCGCCGGCGGCACAAGAGCAATCCTGACGCCGCCGGCGATCTGGCGTACCCGCTTGAGGTCGAGTTTCCTGTCGCCCGGGATGAGCATAATGTGAATAGCGTCGTAAGAGTCAGCGCCGACCATGGTCTTCACGATCTGTGACAGCCGAACACAACGCTCTCGCGCCGCATCCTCGCAGGTGTAGGCCTCAGCGCTGTGGGGCTTCACCTCGTACGGAACCGCAGCTCGGTCCAGGAACGTTGTGACAGAGGTGTGCATTGCCTTACCTTCGCTGCAATCTGAGGAGCAGCGCTTGCCGGTCACTTCGCCGCGGAACCGCCGTAGCCTTGCTCTAAGGGCATCCATTGGTGTATGGTGGGCACTCCATCTCGTGGGAGGATGAACCCACGCGTAGCGGTCACATAGCGGTGAGACCGGCATGGTCGCCTTCTGGGGCGAGGGCATTGCTCCGAGCGCAACTGCGCCGGCTGTGGCCTCGAACCGGTCTTCAGCATAAGTGGGACGGTTTCACCACCAGCGGCGCCCGCACCTGCGAACTTGGCCCGCAATCTCTCTTGCACGACTGCTAGTGCCCGCGGATGCCGACAGAGACTCACTAGTATCCTGCATCCTTATCCACCACATTCACCAACTCTTCACCCGCGACGTACCGCCGCAGGTTCTCACGAAATAGCTCCATCAGCCTGTCGTGCGAGCGAGGAGAGCTGCCGGCGTTGTGCGGCGTAATCATCACGTTCGGCATATCCCACAGGGGACTATCGGAGGGAAGCGGCTCCTCTTCAAACACATCGAGCCCTGCTCCGGCGATCCTGCCCCGCTTCAGGGCTGCCACGAGCGCCGGCTCGTCAACCAGCCCCCCGCGGCCGACGTTGATCAGGTAGGCCGTCCGCTTCATCAGCTCTAGCTGATCTTCGCCTATCAGGTGTCGCGTCTTCGGCGTCAGCGCGGCGCATAGGGCCACATAGTCGGACTCCCTCAGCAGCCACGGCAGCTCCTCCGCTGCGCGCACTTCGTGCGCAAGCTCCGGCGGCCGCTCGGGGCGCTTCCGTGCAGCGATCACCCTCATCCCGAATCCGTTCGCTCGCTTCGCGACCTGCGAGCCGATCCCACCAAGCCCCACGACCCCGAGCGTCTTGCCCACGAGCTCGTCCGGATCATACTCGCCCCAGTCGGCCCACTCCCGATTCATCTGCCTGCGCATCAGCTCGTTGAACAGCCGTGAGAAGTGCAGCACAAAGGCCATCACCTGGTCGGCAATCGGGGCCGCATAGATGCCTTGGGCGTTGGTCAGCACGATCGGGCTAGCGACGAAATCCGGCGTCAGGAACCGCTCGACTCCAGCGCCCCCCGTCTGCACCCATTCGAGCTTCGGGGCCGACTTCCACAGCTCGTCCGACCACCGACCCGCGTGTATCACCTCCGCCTCGGCGGCCTTCGCAAGCGCCTCCTTCATGGTTGCCGCCTTGGTTACCGTCACCGCGTCCGAGACCGACCTGATCCGCTCGAGGTCCGCTTCGGCCATGTCATAGGTCACCAGCACCTTCACCGCCATCTACCTCGTCCTCTTGGCCAGATAGCCCGTCAGCATCCGCAGGTCCGCCCTCGCGCCCTCGCGAAGCTCCGCCCGCTCGAGCTCCGCAAGCGCACGCTCCGAGGATTCCTCGACCATCCGCTCACAGAACTCGCGCGCCCCGACATCCTCCAGTCTGCGCGCAACCGCCTCTGCCGCCTCGTCGGTCGCGATCCCCTCCCGCAGGCGTTCGGCTATCCGCTCCCTCTCGGCCTCCGGGCCGGAGCTAAGCGCGTACACGATCGGCAGCGACCGCTTGTCTCGACGCAGGTCGCTGCCAACCGGCTTGCCGAGCTCGACCGGATCGCCCCAGATGCCCAGCACATCATCCCGAATCTGATAGGCTATCCCGAGGTGATGGCCGAAGCTGCGCACCCGCTCCCTTGTCTCCTTGGATGCCCCGCCGACTATCGCGCCGATGGCTGCGGCTCGTGC
>DAOVEW010000202.1 GCA_030668755.1 Bacillota bacterium
GGAGTCGGGAGGACCTTGCCCGGCGGATCGCCGACCCACTGGCGGAGAGGCTAGGGGTTAGCCTGGGTGCGGGGCCGGAGGTGCGGGAGCGGTTTCTGGAGACCCTTGCCGCGGCCTGGCGAGAGCGGTTTGGGTGAGGCGCGGTTCTTGGTGGGACAGGCTCCCAGCCTCACTCAGCCGGCCGCCCACCCGCTAACCCTCCTCACCCAACCTCCTCCTCAACCTCTGCACACTCCTCCTCGCCTTCTCCTGCTCCGCGAATCCCATCTCCTCCAACATCCTTAGCGACTCCTCGAACAGCCTCAGCGCCTCTTGCAGGTCGCCTCTCTTCTCCGCTACCATCCCCAACTGGTGCAGCGTCTTCGCCTCATTCGGCCTGTCCCCCACCTCCCGCTCAATCTCCAGGCTCTCCCGGTACAGCCCCTCCGCCTTATCCCACTGCCCCCGATCCTGCGCCACGCCCCCCAACTGGTGCAGCGTCCTCGCCTCCCGCGGCCTGTCCCCCACCTCCCGCTTGATCTCCAGGCTCTGGTTGTACCTGTCCTCCGCCTCATCCAGCTTGCCCCGATCCTGCGCCACCATCCCCAACTGATGCAGCGTCTTCCCCTCCCCCGGCCTGTCCCCGACCTCCCGCTTGATCTACATGCTCTCCCGGTACATCGCCTCTGCCTCCTCCAGCTTCCCCCGCAGATACGCTACATTCCCCAACTGATGCAGCGTAGTCGCCTGCCCGGGCCTATCGCCCACCTCCCGCTCGATCTCAAGGCTCTCCGCGTACAGCCCCTCCGCCTGGTCCACCTCTCCTCGGTCCTGATACACCATCGCCAGGTTGTGCGCGAAGTCGCCCCGCCGCCGCTTGTCTCCGCCTCGCTTCCCACCCTCATAGCACAGCCTCAGCAGCTCCTCCCGCGCGCTCCAGCGACCCGCATACATCAGCGGCTCCCACAGCGCATACCCCATCGCCCACAACGCCTCCCACGCCTCATACCCAAACGCCAGCCGCGCCGCCGCCAGCACGTTCTCCAGCTCTCCCTCCACCGTCGCCCGGTCTTCTCTCTTCTCCTCCGCGAACTGCGCGTAGAAGCCTGCGATGCGCTTCCCGCACTGCTCCGCCCAATCGCCCATCCCTTCCAGTCTATGCTCCCCCACCGTCCGCGCCAGCGGATGCAGCTCCGCCCTCTCCTCCCCGGGCTCCAGCAGCTTCCGCCTCACCAGCTCCGACCACGCCTCGCCGAAGTCATCTCGCTCGCACAGCGCCTCTGCCGTTTCCCTCATCACAGGCCCGGGCAGCACGCACAGCCCCGCCCACAGGCGCTTCGCTCGCTCGCCCGCAGCCTCAAACGTCTCCGCCAGCAGCCTCTCCCCTATCTCGCCAGCCGCGCCCTTCACATCCCGGAGCACATCGGCCGCACCCCGCTCTGCCGCCAGAGCGCCCGCCACCTCAAGCGCGCCCGGCAGCCCTCCCGTCCGCTCGAACAGCTCGTCGGCAGCATCCCCCCTCACGTCGGACTCCGCGCGCATCCCCTGCCCCTCTGCCTCCTCCAGCGCCCCCAGCGCCCGCTCCGCCCGCCGATCACCCCACTCCGGCATTACCCGGCTTCCCACGAACACCACCGATCCATCAAGACCCCCCTCCTGCATCACCTTCACCACGCGTTCCCACTCCGCGTCCCCAGCTACCGACTCGAACGAGTCCAGCAGCAACACCCAGGCGCCTCGCCGCAGAACCTGACACAGCCGTGCCGCTCTCCCCTCCACGTCAAGATGGGGACTCCGCAGCGCAGCGTTGAACCCGTCCTCCTCTCGCTCTCGCAGGAACGCATTCACACCCTCGAAGAATCCCTCGACGAGCGGCTTCTCCCTTAGCTCAAACCGCGCCGCATCACCCTCGGCGTCCCGCGCCTTCACATGCCTGGAGATCAAGCAGCTCTTTCCCGCCTGGGATGGCCCCGTCACCCACACTACGCTTCGGCCCTCCTTCACCAGCTCCCTCAGCCGCTCCAACTCGCGCTTCCGATCCCTGAAGTCAACCGTCGGCACCATTGACCGTGCCACCAGGACGGCCGCTCTACGCTCCGCCGCGACCTCAGCCTCCCCCAACCCCCAGGGTGCGTTCTCGGCCGCCTCCACCGGCTCGGCTGTCTCCGCTCCCTCCTCTACCACCTGCGCTGCCGCTGCTGCGCGGCGCCGCTTCAGCCACGCAACGCCCTGCACGACACCCGTCACGATGGCCGTAAGCCCCGCGGCTATCCCCACTATCAATCCGATCAGCGTCAGGGGTTCCATCCACTCCCTCCCTCACCCCATTCTACACCATTGCACCTCTCTTTCCAAGCGCCATCTTGGAGGTCGTGCCGGGGTGTGGGCCTTGTTGTTGGGCTGCGGGCAGTGCGGGTAGGAGGAGGAGTATTGTGCCGACAGGGTCGCGACAGGAATGTCGCTCCTACGGGGGTGATGGTCGCGACGGGAATGTCGCTGGTAGGGGAGGGTGGCGGGGATCGGTGTGGCCGGCCCTATCCGCCACGGCGGACCTTCGGCAGGGGCAGGACCAAGGTCCTGCCCAACGGACACGTGATAGAGGTGGCGGGAGGCACGCAGGAGCTGGGCGGGGGCGGGCGGAATGGAGTGAGTCAGGGGGCGCCGCGGGGCGCGGCGCCAAGGCTGCGCGCGCGGAGATGGGCCCGGAGCAGTGAGTCGAGGCCCGCGCGCCACGGTCTCCGGCCACCCAGTTACCGCGGAGCGAGCTTGCCGCCATGTCTGAAACCGCACAGATGTTGCTGAGCGTGTTCATCATCTTCGTCTCCGCCAAGGCGGCGGGGGCGATCTTCGCGCGGTTCCGGCAGCCGGCGGTGGTGGCCGAGATCCTGGTGGGGATCGCGCTCGGGCCCACTCTGCTCGGCATTATCCACGGGAGCGAGTTTCTGGATCTGTTCGCGGAGCTCGGAGTGGTCTTTCTGCTGTTCATAGTGGGTCTGGAGTGTGACCCGACGGAGCTGCTCCGGGTGGGGAGGCAGTCGGCCGCGGTCGCCGTGCTGGGCGTGGTGGCGCCCTTCGCCCTGGGATACTTCCTGATGGCGGCGTTCGGCCGGCCGGTCAATGAGTCGCTGTTCGTGGGAACGGCTCTCACTGCAACAAGCGTGGGTATCACCGCCAGGGCGCTGGAGGAGCTGGGACATCTGCGGACGACGATCGCCAGGGTGATACTGGGGGCAGCGGTGTTCGACGACGTGCTGGGGATCCTGATACTGGCGGTGATCTCTGGGGTGACGACGGAGATGGGCGTGTCGTCGGTCCAGATCGTGGTGTTAACGGTGGAGGCGGTCGCCTTCTGCGGCCTGTCGCTGTTGTTGGGGCGACCGGTTGTCCACCGTCTCACTCCGTATCTGTCGCGTCACGACGAGAATGCCCAGGAGAGTATGCTGTTCGCGCTGGCGGTTGGGCTGTGCCTGGGCTTCTCGTTTCTGGCCAGCTTCATGAAGCTGGCTGCGATCATCGGCGCCTTCTTCGCGGGCGCGCTCTTCGCCGAGACCCGCGAGGCGGAGCAGCTTCGTCGGCACATGGGGCCGCTGTATGGACTGGTGGTGCCGATCTTCTTCGTAATGATGGGCACGCGCGTCCAGTTCCGGGGGATGACGACGGAGGTGCTGGTCATGGGCCTGCTGATCACCTTGGTGGCAGTCATCGGCAAGCTGGTGGGGTGTGGCCTGGGCGCGCTGTCGCTCGGGCGTCGGGGGGCGCTGACGGTCGGCATCGGGATGGTGCCGCGGGGCGAGGTGGGACTAGTGGTCGCCAGCCTGGGGCTCGCGCGCGGAATTATCGAGCAGGACGTGTACTCGATGGTGGTCTTGATGTGTGTGGTGACCAGCGTCTTCCCGCCGGCGCTGCTGCGGGGGCTGCTCAGGCAGAGGCCGGAGGAGGAGGGGCCGGCCGCAGAGGAGGGCTCGGCGGAGAGTGAGGGGGAGCGGCGCCGGGCCGGTGTGGGCGAGGGCGAGCGCGACTGACGGGAGCCATGCATCCTCTCTGGCGCGGGATCCTGGACCTGCTGTACCCGCCTCGATGTGAGGCATGCGGGCGGCTGCGCCGGGACGCGATTTGCCGGGACTGCTGGAGCCGAATCAAGCGAATAGAG
>DAOVEW010000307.1 GCA_030668755.1 Bacillota bacterium
CCTACGATCACGGCCCTTCGACCAGCCCGGAGAAAGGAGTCACACCCCGTGCGGCGGGCACGCCTGTGCCCGCCCTACAGAACACCGGCCCTCGGGCACCTAAATGTAGTTGAAGCCGGGCGTTGGGAAGGGCACGGGGAAGATGGCCGACAGCACCCGCTCCAGTTCGCCCGTCACCTTGGGCGCGCCCGGCCCGCCCAGCACCAGCGGCGCGGCCTCCGAGAGGCCGCACTCCAGCCTCTCATCTCCGTAAGAGAAAACGCACTGCTCTTCGGTCTGATCGAAGCGAAGCCGCCGCATATCCACCCGCGGCAGCCGCTCCGCCAGGTACGGCCGCAGCCGCCGCATCATCCCCGGCAGATCGAGGATGCGATGTGTTCCCGACAGCGTCTTCGTCCTCGGCACGATCTCGCGCTGCCTTAGCAGGTACAGCAGCTCTGCGTCGTGTCCCAGCACCTCCAGCGAGATGACCTGCAAATCGGCCGCTTCGAACAACGTCGGCAGTGCATCCATCAGGGCCGCGCGGGACCCCGCGTACTCGGCCGCGACACGCCGCCGCTTCTCCGACTCCTTCCCCCAGACGAGTGCCAGCGAGACATAGGCCAGCGGCTCTCCGCGCGACTCGACCACCCAGATCTGCGGATACTGGCAGTCCCACCAGAACACCAGGCCGGAGAAGAAGCCGACATTGCGCACAAATCGTACGTTCTCCGCCTGATGGAGTGGCGCGAGCGCCGGCCACTCCTCGGGCGTCACCTGCCGAACGGTGAGGTCGCTTGTCTGTCCCCCCAGATCGGCGCTCCGCACCTCCGCCTCGTACCTCCGCCCTGCTGGCACGCAGTTCGCCCGGCGATATAGGCTGCGGCCGCCCGAGACGATGAGCACCTTCGCGCCTCTCTTAACCATCTGCTCCATCGTCTGCTTCAGTATCGCGCCCGCGTATCCGCGGCCGCGGCAGTCGGGGTGGGTCCCCACCGAGCCGATGCTCGCGACCTTCACCCGACAGCCGTAGATGGACACGTTGTTGTAGACAGTCCGGATGTGTGAGACAGGCCGGCCGTCCTCCACGATCACGAGCGTCTCGCGCCAGCTCCGGGCCCTGCTCATCCGGGATACCATGTAGTCCCTCGAATACCATTCCCGGAAGGGGAAGATGTCGGAGAGCACATCCACCAGATCCCCTACTTCGTCCTTTCGCACCTGTCGCGGCCCGTCCAACTTCATCCCTCCGTGGCCGATCTCTCTCAATCGCGCTCGCTCACATTCACAACCCAACGGCTTCGCCCATGCCTTGCGGAACTCCTGTGCGGGGCAGGACTCTGACATCTGAAGAGGAAAGCTGTGGCCCGCGCGGCCCGCACGAAGGTTCGTCGGGCCGTGCTGTGACAATGACCGAACTCGTCACCGAGGAAGCCGCTGCCGAGGCAAAGCCCACGCTCGCCGCCGCGCGCCTTACGGGCGGCGCTGCGCTGCTCGCCGTTCTCGTCACCGCGCTCTGGGGCACAAATCCGACTGCCCTCAAGATCGCCCTCCGCACCCTGCCTCCCATCGGTGCCGCCGGGCTCCGCTTTGCCATTGCCGCTGTCGGGGTATTGGTCTGGTGCCGAGTCTCCGGCGTCAGAGTGCGGCCCCGCGCCGGCGAGATCCTCTGGCTCGCGGCCATCGGCGCCTTCTTCCTCGTCCAGATCTCCACCTTCACTCTCGGCGTCTACTGGGGAACTGCCGGGCACTCCGTCGTGCTCCTCCACACCTATCCCTTCTTCGTCGTCGCGCTCGCCCATTTCCTCATCCCGGGGGATCGCGCAAGCCCGGGGCGGGTCGCCGGCATGGTCGCCGCCTTCTGCGGCGTGCTCATTCTCTTCCTGGGGGACTGGGGCAAGTGGCAGGGCACCCAGCTCCTCGGCGACGGCGTCCAGCTCTTCAGCGCATTCATCCTCGGCGCGCAGGTCGTCTTCATCAAGCACGCAGTTGCCCGCATCGCCCCCGCCCGGGTGGTTCTCTGGGAGATGGTCATCGGGTCCGCCGGCTTCCTGCTCTACAGCCTCGCGTTCGAGAACCTCGCCGGCGCCCGACCCAGCGTCGTCAGCAGCGGAGTTGTCGTCTACCAGGGCATCATCATCGGCACGCTCTGCTTCACGGTGTGGACGCGGCTGATCCGTCGTCACGCGGCCAGCCGCGTCGCGATCTTCGGCTTCGTCTCGCCGCTCGTGGGAGTTGTGCTCAGCTCCGTCGTGCTCGGCGAACCGCTGACTGCGACCCTGCTCCTCAGCGCTGTTCTCGTCGCCGTTGGCATCATCCTCGCCAATCTCCGGTAGGTCGGCCGACTGGGCTTGCAGTAACAAGAGCCCGGGAGGAAGCCGCCGTGGACTTCTACGAGGTTGTGCGGACACGCCGGAGCGTTCGCAAATACCGTGCCGACTCGAGTCCTCAGGAAGTGCTCGCGCGCGTCCTCGAGGCCGCCCGCACCGCCCCCTCTGGCAGCAACCGACAGCCGACCCGCCTAATTGTCATCAAGGACGAGCAGACGAAGGACAAGCTCGTTCCCATGTGTCACAATCAGGCATTCGTCGCCGCCGCGCCCGTCGTGATAGTGGCCTGCGGGCGCGACATCAAGTACAACCGCGGCGAGTGGATGGGGCGCCACGCTATGATCGTCGACGTCGCCATCGCGGTGGACCATCTCACCCTTGCCGCGCGCGCCGAAGGGTTGGGCACCTGCTGGATCGGCTCCTTCAACAACGCCGCCCTCAAGGAGTTCTTCGGACTGCCCGAGGACGTCGACGTTGTTGCGTTGACACCCATCGGGTACCCGGAGGGAGACCCATTCACCGAGCCGGAAGGCCGCATTCCCCTCGAAGAGTTTGTCCACTGGGATGCATGGAAGTAGTCGGGTGACTGGTGCCCAATGACGAGCATGGGACAGATTGACGCGTCCGCTGAGCACTACGACCTGTTCGTCTATGGCGCCTCCCCGGCCGGGATCGGCGCGGCGGTCGCGGCTGCGCGGGAGGGACTCCGCGTCCTTCTGGCCGAGCCGCTCGGCCGGATTGGCGGCATGGTCAGCGGCGGCCTGGGCCGGACGGACATAGGGTGCCCCGAGACCGTCGGCGGCATCTTTCGCGAGTTCATGAACCGCA
>DAOVEW010000254.1 GCA_030668755.1 Bacillota bacterium
GAGCCCCTAGGCCCGGCCGAGCCGGGCCGGGGTGGCGGCCCGAAGGGCCTAGCCACGTGCCTCCTGCCCCTGTAGGGCGGCCATGCGCAGCATCCCCGCTTCTCCCTAACCCTCCCCCGCCCTTCCTTGCCAACCCCTGCCACACTGGCCAACCGTGCCACACAGAGGCATACTCTCGGATGGCCCTGGAGGTGGCGTTCTGAAGGAACTGGGGCCGGCCGGGCACCGGGCAGTGGGGAGGTGGCGACAGGCCCGTTGCGCGGCGCTGTGAGACTATGCTATTATGGAACGGTAAGTATTGAGAGAGATAGGGGGAGCAGGACACCGTGACTGAGGAACAAGAAGTCAGAAAAGCGCAAGTGAGAGTCCATCTGCGTCCGTATGACGATCCAGATGCAGAGGACTACCACGCAAACCTGACGGGCGTGGGTGTCACGCAAGACGAAGTTGTTCTCATGTTTGGCAGGATGCTGCCAACTGCGACTCCACCAGACAGTGGCGAAATGGAGTTCCCCCCGCAGCTACGCGTCACTGTTCCGATCAGAATTGCGCGCAGCCTCCTTGGGCAGTTGGGGCAGCAGCTCCAGGCACATGCGAAGGCAACGGAAGAGGACCGAGGTAAGGAGTCTGAGCATGCCGGCAACTCAGGAACACACCAGTAGACCGACTGGTAACGACCTGAATGACGTGCTGTTTCTCGAGTCGCTGACGCCAGAGAAACAGGAAGATCTGCTGCAGGGAATCTCGGCCTCACAGGCGATCATGGGGCGCCCCGACTCCTACACGCGGAATGACGTGCGGATATTGTGGTTCTCCGGAGTTCAGGCCGAGGCACTGGACTCCCTAGAGGTGCCCCGAGACACAGGTGCGTTGTCCTGGTTCGTGGGCGCGGTGTCCAAGTTCACTGACCGGCAAGGCGATGACGTCCTCAGGTTCCTGATAGCACATCTCGACGAAGAGGAGAAGAGCTCGCTCCTTAGCGACTTAGGGCAAGCGGCAGGGGACGCTGTGAAGACCGGGTCTCTCGCACCAATCGCGCAGTGCTTCGCAGACTGGGAGGCCACAGTCAGTATCAGATTAGACCCCCTACTGTCGCAGGAACTGCACGAGGCAATACGAGAGGCCAGGGCAGAGGGCCTAACTGAACTGGACTAGAGGCAGCATGTGGAGCGTGAGAGTGGTCGCTAGCAAGGCACGCAAGCAGTGGAGTAACCTCGAGGCCGAGGTCCAGCAGGGCATCGAACAGGCTCTGATCGCGAACCCCTTCGGCGATCGCAATAGGCCCAAAGCCCACAAACACCTGAAAGCTGAGCTATATTGTAAGCGAGAGTACCGGCGACTTGCGGGTGACTGGCGGGTCTTCTATAGCGTCGACAAGAGTAGCAGGACCATAGGGATCTTCTACATAGGCCCTCATCCGTAGGCCGGCACTGTCCGCATCTCTACTTCCGCGCTATGCGGATTCCTGAGCGACCCAAAGCGAGGTCTGCAGAGCGTCCAGCGAACTCGCGTTCCGCGTCGGGACTGGTGCTCGCGTGAGTGGCGCCCGTGGTCCTGCCCTTTCCGGTGTTTCGGTAATCCCGTCCCGAAGTCATCATGTTTCGCTCCCGCCTCACCCGCTCTCCTTGCCAACCCCTCCCTCCCACGGCTATAATCCCCTGCGTGAAACGCCAGACCATCGTCGCCGGCGCCACCATCATGATGGTCGCCGCTCTCCTGAGCCGACTGCTCGGCTGGGTGCGCGACCGCGCCATCGGCCACTTCTGGGGCAGCACCACCCACACCGACGCCTACTGGGCCGCCTTCATGGTCCCCGACCTGCTCTACTACCTCCTCGCCGGGGGCGCGCTAGGGGCCGCCGTCATTCCCGTCTTCGCCGGCCTCCTTCGCCGACACGACGACCAGGATAGCTGGCGCGCCGCCAACACCCTCATCACCCTCTTCGGCCTTCTCTCCGCCGCCGGCATCCTCCTCATCATTGTGTTCGCGCCCTTCCTGGTGACGGTGGTCGCACCCGGCTTCGGCAAGCAGCTCGGCGCCGACACGGTCGCGGAGTGCGCCGGCTACGTCCGCATCCTCGCCCCCATGGTCTTCTTCACCGTGCTCAGCGCGCTCTTCACCGGCATCCTCCAGTCCCATCGCCACTTCACCGCACCGGCCGCCGCCTGGCTGGTCTACAACCTCGGCATCATCGGCGGAGCCTTCTTCGGCGGCCTCGCCGTCAACCGCCGCCCCGGCGATCCCGCGGGAATCAACGTCCTCGCACTGGGCGTGATCGTCGGCGCGGCTTTGCTGGTCGCCGTGCAGATACCGGCGCTCCTCGCCCGGGGCTTCCGCTATCGTCCTTGTCTGGACCTCCGCCTGCCCGCCGTCCGCGAGGTGATCCGCCTCTTCCTGCCTTACATGGCCGGTCTCGCCTTCACCCAGATCTGCCTCCTTTGGCTCCCCAGCTTCTTCGGCTCCTACTTCCCACAGGGCGTCACCAGCCTCCGCTACGCGAACCGCCTCGTCGTCCTGCCGCTCGGCGTCTTCGGCGTCGCCATCTCCACCGCCGCCTTCCCCGCCCTCGCCGAGCACATCGCCGCCGGCCAGCTCACCGAGTTCCGCCGCACCTTCTCGGCCGCCATGCGCGCCGTCTTCGCCCTCGCCGTTCCCTCCGCCGCCGCGCTCATCGTCCTCGCCGGCCCCATCATCCGTCTCCTCTGGCGCAGCGGCCAGTTCACCGAGACCGCCGTCCACGCCAGCAGCTTCAGCCTCGTCTTCTACTCCGTCGCGCTCATCGGCCTCTCCGGCCTCCAGATCCTCAACCGCGCCTTCTACTCCCTCAAGGACGTCCGCGTGCCGCCCCTCGTCGGCATCGGCTACACCCTCTTCATCGTCGCCCTCGCCATCGCTCTCATGCGCACCCAGCTCCAGTACGCGGCCATCGCCGCCGCCACCTCCGTCGGCGTCACCATCGGCCTCCTCGTCATGTTCCACTTCCTTCGCCGCCGGCTCGGCAGCATTGACGGCCGCGCCATCTCCATCTCATTCCTCCGCGTCCTCGTCGCCTCCGTCGTGCTCGCCGCCGTCTCCTTCCTGGTCTCCCGATGGCTCGGCGGTTGGCTGGGCGTCCCCGTCACCCACTTTTCTGCTACCGCGCCCCCGGTCGACGCCGCGTCCCACGCGGGCGCAGCCGTCGGCTCCTTCTGGGCCGTCGCCGTGCAGGTACTGGTCAGCCTCGCCGCCGGTGGTGTATCATACCTGGTGGTGCTCCGGCTGCTCGGCGCCCCGGAGCTCGCGACCTTTCGCGATCTCCTCCGGCGCCGCCGTACCGCCGCGCAGGCCGACCCTGCCCCATAGGTTGAGCGCATGCCGACTGCCGACCAACAACGCATCCGCAACTTCTGCATCGTGGCGCACATCGACCACGGAAAGAGCACCCTGGCCGATCGCCTGCTCGACGCCACCGGCTCCCTTGCCGAGCGCGACCGGCGGGCGCAGTTCCTCGACAACATGGATCTCGAGCGCGAGCGCGGGA
>DAOVEW010000302.1 GCA_030668755.1 Bacillota bacterium
CCGCTGCGTCTGCTCCTTCAGGTCCCGCATCTCCTGGAAACGCCTGTGAGCCAGGCCCAGCACAGCCTGGAGCTGATCCGACGTCGCCGGCTTCAGCAGGTACGCCAGGCCACCCGACTCCGCCACCCCGGACAGCAGTTCCTCATCATAGTGCCCGCTCAGGAACACCACAGCCACCGGCCGCTCCTCCGCAATCCGGCAGGCCGCCTCGATCCCGTCGCCATCCGGCATCTTGATGTCCATGAGGACCACGTCGGGCTTCGCCTCCAGCGCCAGCCTTACGGCCTCCCGGCCGCTCCCGGCCTCCCCCACCACTTCGTGCCCCAGAGACCGAAGCTGCTCCGCGATAGAGGCGCACACCGCCGGCTCGTCCTCGGCAAGCAGAACCCTGAGCCCCATCACTTCTCTCCCTTGGAAGCATCTGTCCGAAATGTCACGCGAAAGCACGCCCCGCCGTCATTCCAGGCCTCCACCGATCCCCTCAGATCGCGCTCCGTCAGGCGGCAGATCAGCCCCAGCCCCAACCTCTCGCCCCCCCCGATGTCGAACCCGGAGGCCAGACCCCGCCCTGTGTCTCGCACCTCCAGCACCGCCCGCCCTTCCTCCGCGGTCACCCGCAGCGAGATCTCTCCTCTTCCCTCGTCGCCGAACCCGTGCTCGATCGAGTTGGACAGCAGCTCTGTCAGCACGAGTACAAACGCCGTCGCCTGCTTCGCATCGAGCGTCACCCGCGCCACATCCGTGCGCACCCGGATGCGCCCCTCCGCTCCCGCGTGCTCGATCAGGTGGTCCGCGAGCTGCCGCGCCAGCGCCGGGAGCTGAAGTTCCCCGGAAGAGGGGTCCCGGGCCAGTAGGTCGTGGATGGCCGCGACGGACGTCAGCCGCCCGATGCTCTTTTGAAGCGCGCGCCTCGCCGTGGCCGAAGTCTCGGAGAACTGCTGGGCCGACAGCAGCCCCGTCACGATCTGGAGATGGTTGCGGATGCGGTGGTGCACTTCCTGGAGCCGGTCCTGGCTGCCCGCCAGATCGCGGGCCAGCCGCGCATTCTCCTCCGACACCTGGCCGGCGCGCGCCGCGTGCTCCAGCACATCCGATACCAGCTCTCCCTGCTGCTCCGACAGATGTCTCAGCAGAACCGCCTCATCGTACAGCGAGAGCTGCCCCTCAGTTGTCGCTCGTTCCCGGCCGCTCATTCCCCCTCGCCTCCGCGCAATGCCCTTCCCCGGCCATCATCTCCACCGCGTGCTCGAGCACGGGCAGTACAAGCTCCAGACACTCCCGCGCGCCGCGCGGGCTCCCCGGCAAGTTGACGATCAGCGTCCTGCCGCGCACGCCCGCCGTCGCGCGGGACAGCACGGCCCACCGCGTCTTCGTCAGACTGCCCGCCCGCATCGCCTCTGCAATCCCCGGCACGCGCCGGTCCAGCACCGCCTCGGTCGCCTCCGGCGTGACGTCCCTCGGCCCGAGGCCGGTGCCCCCCACGGTGAACACGACGTCGGCGCTCATTTCATCGCTCCACCGCGTCAAGCGCTCCTTGATCGGGCCCGCTTCATCCGCCACGAGGGCCGACTCGACGATCTCCGCGCCAAACTCCTCCAGCGCCTCCCGCACCGCGGGCCCGGAGACGTCCGCGGCCTCGCCCCTCGCGCAGCGATCACTCACCGTCAGTATCGCCGCCCGCATCCTCGCCCTCGTCCAGCACCACGATCTCGTCCCCGGCTCTCACTTCGCCTCCGGCGACCACCGTCGCGAAGACCCCCTCTGTCGGCATCACACAATATCCCGTCCGCCGCCTGATTTCACAGTCGGCGTGGCATTTCTTGCCGATCTGGACCACCTCCAGAAGCGCGTCTCGGCCCACCCGCAGCCAGGTGCCCAGCGGCAATCTATGCAGCTCCACCCCGCACGTCGTGAGGTTCTCTGCTAAGTCGCCGGGCTTCGCGACGAACCCCTCCAGCTTCATCTTGGCGACGCTCTCCTCCGCGAGCAGGCTCACCTGTCGCGGAGTCCCCGCGTGCGCGTCCCCCACCAGCCCATAGTCCTTGCACAAGATCCCGACGGCGATCGGGGCCTTTGGCGTTCCGGACCGGGGGCTCGTGCACACTGCGATCAGCTTTCCTCTCGCTGCCACAATCCTGTCTTCCCGCCGGATTTCCGCACCAGCTCGATGCCGGCGATCCGGCCTGCCGGATCCAGCGCCTTACACATGTCGTGGATCGTCAGCGCCGCCACCGCGACCGCGGTGAGCGCCTCCATCTCCACCCCGGTGGCCGCCTGTGCGCGGGCAGTGCCCCTGATGACGACCTCCCTTCGCTCCGCCGCGAGCTCGAACTCGATGCCGACATAGGAAAGCGTTATAACGTGGCACAGCGGAATGATCCCCGGGGTCTTCTTCGCGGCCATGATCCCGGCCGTCCGCGCCATCGCCAGCGCGTCGCCCTTCGGCAGCCGCCCCTCGCTCAGCGCTTCGAACGCGGCGCCGTTCATACGCACGCGACCGACCGCGGTGGCCTCGCGGTCGGTCGCTGATTTGCCCTGGATATCTATCATTCCGCTCGGAGCGCGGAGCCGACGCCGCGGCTCGACCGCTGCGTCAGCTCTTTCGCATGTCCTTTCCGATGACCGAGGCCGCCTGCACGATCTGCGCGAACCGCGACGCATCCAGGCTCGCGCCCCCGACCAGCGCACCGTCAATCTCCGCCTGGGAGATCAGCTCGTGCGCGTTCTGGTCGCTCACGCTGCCCCCATACTGGATCCTCACACCCTCCGCCGCCTCCTCCCCGAAGCTCTCCTCGACGGTCCTCCGGATCACCCCGCAGACCCGGTCCGCCTCCCCCGCATCGCACGCACGGCCCGTGCCGATGGCCCACACGGGCTCGTAGGCCAGCACCATCCCTCCTACCTGCTCCGCGCTCACCCCGGCCAGGCCGGCCCGCACCTGCCCCGACACGACTTCGTCCGTCCCTCCATCCTCCCGCTCCGCCAGCACCTCTCCCACGCACATGATCGGCGTGAGGCCGTGCTCCAGCGCTGCCCTCACCTTCAGGTTCACGCTCGCGTCCGTATCGCCGAACACCCGCATCGCCTCGGCCGGCAGCGTCTCGTCCGGCTTCCCGAACCGGCCCCGGCGCTCCGAATGGCCGACGATGGCGTACTTGC